>VBLM01000033.1:0-15167 GCA_005879095.1 Deltaproteobacteria bacterium | reverse complement strand
AACTGCGCGAGCACGCCCGGCGAGATGTCCTCGACCACGTTGCACATCAGCTGCCGGTAGAGGAGGCGATCGACGTTGCGCGTGTTGAGCGCGAACTGTCCGAAGGCGGGATGGAAGAGGCCCGCGATCGGCGAGATGGCGCGCACCAGCCAGCGGTGGCGGCCGGTGGCGAGAAAGGAGAAGCGCAGCAGCCGCCGCAGCTCGTTCTGCGCGTGGAAATGCGTCGGCGGGCCCATCGCCACCACGCCCGCGATGCGGTCCGGATACGCCACCGCCGCCGCCAGCCCGAGGAGCGCGCCCTGGCTGTGGCCGACCCAGAGAACTTTTGACGATCCGATGGCCTCGATGGCGGCGGGGATGTCCTCCAGCAAGTAGGTGTCGAAGCTCCACCGGCGCGGCGCGTCCTTGCGCGCGCGGCGGGAGGCGCCGTGGCCGCGCAATTCGAGCGCGTAGCAGTCGAAGCCGGCGTGCGCGAGGTAGAGCGAGAGCGAGTAGCGGTCGATGCCGAAGTCGACGTTGCCGCGGTTGGCGGCGAGGCCGTGGCAGAGCAGGACCGGTGGCGTGCGCGGCGCTCCGCGCGGCGAGCGGCGTGCGAGCGCGATCTCCCAGCCGTCTTTCGTCTTCGCGTAGCGCAGCTCGTCCTGCTGCGGCCGCACCCGGTAGATCCAACTCCAGAACGCAACATGCGCCACCAGCAGGATCAACAGCGCAACAAGGGCGAGGACCCAAGTAAGCACGCCGGGCATATTAACGGCAAGGCTTCAAGCGCACCGCGGAGGGATTTTGCTTCTTCATTTGTGAATCGAGTCGATCCAGCGGACTTCTTCGGGCGGCTCGGCCGGGGCGATGTCGAGGTTGACGACCACCGGCTCCTGCCCGCTGCGGATGATCACGCACTCGAGCGGCTCGTCGCGGCTGGCGTTGATCTCCTGGTGCGGCACCCACGGCGGCACGTAGATGAAATCGCCCGGCCCCGCTTCCGCCGTGTACTCGAGCTTCTCGCCCCAGCGCATCCGCGCACGGCCGGAAATCACGTAGAGCACGCTTTCCAGATCGCCATGATGGTGCGCGCCGGTCTTGGCGTTCGCATGAATCGTCACGGTGCCCGCCCACAACTTCTGTGCGCCGGCGCGCGCGTGCGTGATCGCCGCGGCCCGCGACATGCCCGGCGTCTGCGCCGTGTTGGGATCGAGCTCGGTACTCTTGACGATGCGCACGCCGTGATCGCGCCAGCCGCGCACCACCGCGGCAAGCTGCGCCAGCGACCCGACGCGCACGTCGGGCGGTAGAGCGGGCTGCGGTCCACCGCGATCGATGAAGGCCACGTAGTGCCCGTAGCGCTTGGCGCCCTCCGCGTCCCAGGCGTTGCCGCTGACGAAGAGCGTGGTCGCTTTCGGCACCAGCGCATACACGCGCGCATCGGTCTTGTAGGCACGGACCTCGTCGGCGCTGCGGATCTCGTCGATCGCCAGGCCGGCCGCTTCGACGGCGCTCTTGATCATCGCCGCCGTCCCGTTCGAGAGCACTGCGCGCCGGATGCCGGCCTCGCCGAGCTGCCGCAGGGCCTGCGCGGCGTCGGGATGCGCGGGCAGCGTGAGCCACGTCGCGCACATCTGTTCGCTGGTTTCGGAGGAAAGGTGCGGCGCGACGTCCTCGAGCGCGTGCGCCGTCACCGCGTCGAACGGCTCGTACGCCAGTTGCCACGTCCGCTCGAGCTGCCGCTTGCGCCAGAGAGACAAAAGATCTGCCGCCTGCGCGCCGACGAACGGCGTCAGCCGCGAGGCGAGGCCACCGACGTCGAGCAGCGTGCCGTACAGATCGAACGCCACCATCTGCCATCGCATGCGCTCATTTCAGCACGATCCAGGCCGCCATCGCGAGCCCAGCACGCCGGAAATGACGCGCAGTACGCGCCGGAAGCCGATGCATGGTTCAGACGACGTCCATCACTCCGCCCTGCAAAAGCGAGCGCGCCTTGATCACGTCGAGCGGCGGCGTGAAGAAGAACCCCTGCGCCTGCTCGCAACCGACCTCGCGCACCAGCCGCAGCTGCTCGGCGGTCTCGACTCCTTCGGCGATGACTTTCTTGCCCAGCTCGCGCGCCATCGAGACCAGCCGCGAGAGGATCTGCCGCTCGGAAAGGAACGAGCGGTCGATCTTGATCGAATCCACGTCGCTCGCGTGCAGGTGCCGGAGCCACAACTTGCCGGTGCCGAAATCATCCATGTGCAGGCCGAGCCCGCGCTGGTGCAGCTCGGCGATCATCCCGCGCGAAGGCGCGTCGCCGTTGTTCATCGAGCTCTCGTTGATGTCGAGATTGAGATCGGCAGGCGCCAGGTGCGCATCGCGCAGCACGCGATCGATCTGCGATCCGAGGTCGCGCTCTTCGAGAAGCTTCTGGGAAAAATTCACCGAGATCGAACATTTCGCGGCTCCCGCCAGCTCGCGCCGCCAGTCGTGCAGCTGGCGGCTCGCGGTCCGCAGCACCCATTGATCGATGGAGACGATCAGCCCTGTCTCCATCGCCAGCGAGAGGAACTTGGCCGGCTGCACCAGGCCCAGCCGCGGGTGCTGCCAGCGCGCCAGCGCCTCGAGTCCTCTCACCTTGCCGGTCGCGACGTCGACGATCGGCATGTAGTGGAGCAAGAGCTCGTTGCGCAAAAGAGCGCTGCGCAAGTCGGTCTCCATCTGCAGCATGCTGGGCGGCGGAGTCTCGCCCGCCTCGCGCTGGAAGACGGAGGTGCGCGCCTTGCCCAGCGCCTTGGCGCGGTACATCGCCACGTCGGCGTCGCGCAGCACGTCCTCGGCCTGCTTGTAATTGGAGGACCCGACCGCCGCGCCGATGCTGGCGCTGGAGCTGACTTTCTGGCCGCTCAGCTCGAACGGCTCGCGCATCACCTCGTGCACCCGGTCGGCCACGCGAATGGCGTCGGCAGCGCCGCGCACGTCGTCGAGCCACATGGTGAACTCGTCGCCGCCGTGGCGCGCCAGCGTGTCGCCTTCGCGCAGGCACGATTCCAGCCGCCGGGCGATCTGCTGCAGCAGTTGATCGCCGGCCTCGTGGCCGAAGGCATCGTTGACCGTCTTGAAGCGGTCGATGTCGATGAAGAGCACGGCGAATCGATAATCCTCGTGACGGCGCGTTCGATAAAAGGAATGGCGAAGCAGATCGAGGAACAGCGTCCGATTCGGCAATCCGGTGAGCGCGTCGTGGCGGGCATCGTGCGCCATCCGCTCGACCACGAGGCGGTGCCGGGTGACGTCGCTCATCAGGCCGGCCACGCGGATGGCAGCGCCGGAGGTGTCACGCCTGGCCGCGCCGCGCACTGCGAGCCAGCGCCAGTCGCCATCGGCGTGGCGGACGCGGTGCTCGTGCTCCAGCGACGCGGTGCGCCCCTCGAAGTGGGAGGCCAGCGCGGCGCGCAAAGGCGCGGCGTCTTCCGGATGCACGCGATCGAGCCAGTCCGAGGGCGCGCCGGAGAGCGCCGTGGAAAGACCGAGGATCTCGCGCCAGCGCGACGAGAGCGTCAGCCGCGACGCGCGCAGGTCCCAGTCCCACACCACGTCGGCCGCTCCCGCCAGCGCCAGTGTGTAGCGCTCTTCGCGTTCGCGCAGCGCGTCCTGCTTCTCGACCGTCTCGGTTTGATCGCGCACGAGGACCGTGACGCGCGCCAGCTTTCCATCCTTGCGCAGGCGCGGCAGGCAGACGAAGTCGCACGCCAGCGCGCGTCCGTCGCGCGCCGAGCATGCCAGCGTGCGCGCCACCGGAATGCCGCGGGCGAGCCTTTTGCGCCATTTCTCCGCGATCACTTCCGCATCGAGCGGCTCCAGCACCGAGAGAAGCGCGCGGCCGGAAAGCTGGTCGATGCCGCAGATCTTCTGCGCCGAAGCGTTGGCGCTGCGGATGGTCAGGTCCGGCGCCAGCTCGAGCACCGCCAGCCGGCTCTTCTCGAGCGCGCGGGTGAGCCGCCGTCCCGCCCGGGCCATCTTTTCCAGGCGCTGCGCCTTGCGCTCCACCGACTCCGTTCGAGACGCCTGCGCGCGGGCCAGCAGCGCGGTCAGCGCTCTGACCGATTCCTCGAGCAGCTCCTTGTCGGCATCGGCGGCGCGATACGCCGCATCGATCGATTCGACGAGCTTTCGCCACTCCGCCGGCACCTGCGCTTTGCCGGCGGACTCGAGCTGTCGGCGCAACCTGGGATGCATCAACCCCTCGCCACAGGCTGCGGCCTGCCGAGGAGAAATCCCTGCACGAAGTCTGCGTCGTGCTCGCGCACCCAGGCCAGCTCCTCCGGCACCTCGATCCCCTCGACGATGGTGGCGATGCCCATTCCACGGCCGATCTCGAGCAAGTGCGACGCGATGAGGCCCTTGACCGGGTCCTGGTGCACGCCGTGGATCAGCTCTCTGTCGAGTTTGATGAAGTCCGGACGCAGCCGGTGCACGAGATTCAACGTCGACCAGCCGGCGCCGAGGTCGTCGAGCGCGACGCGAAAGCCCGCGCGCCGGTATCCGCGCAGGACTTCGTCGAGAAGCGGCGCGTTGCCGAAGCGGTCGGCCTCCACCACCTCGAAGACGACGCGATCGCGCGGCAGGCCGGCCTCCTCGATGGCCTCCACCGTGCCGGCGAGATTCGCGGCGGGGTCCTCGATGGCGGCCGGCGAGAAATTGATGAACACGCACATCTCCGGGCCGTGCCGCGCGGCTTCGCGGATCGCCGATCGACAGGCGGCGGAATCGACTTCGTTCAAGAGGCCCGCTTCGCGCGCGAGCGAGAGGATCGGCTGGGGCGCGACCAGGCTGCCGTCGCGCTCGACGCCGCGCAGAAGCGCTTCGTGGGCGAAGACGCGGCTGGTGTCGCTCGCGTGCACGATGGGGTGGAAGAAGCTGGTGAAGCGCCCTTCGGCGAGCTGATCGAGCAGCCAGCCCGACTGCGCCAGCACGTCGAGCGCGTGCAGCGTGCTCATGCGTCCGAAGTCGGGAAGCTGCGGCGGCGAATGGCCGGGCATGAAGAGCGCGCGTGTTTCGAGCGCTTCCTCTTCGGTCAGCGTCGACGCCAGCTCGCCGGTGCAGACCTGGACTTCGCTCTCGCGCAGCGGAATGCGGACGCAGGAGTCGACGAACTCGTGCCAGCGGCCCGCGTCGCGCAGGCATTTGGTCGCGTGCCCGGCGATGCGGCCCGGACGCAGCCAGAGATACAACGTGCCGGCGCCGCGGATGCGCTCCGGCAGGCGCTGGTGGAGGGCGCGCGCGATCGAATTGGCCGGTTCGGGGGGAGCGGATGGAGTGATCCGGCTCAAGTGATTGCGCTTCTAGCAGATCCTGAACATCCGTACAACGTTTTGATACGATTGGAGAATGACCTTCTCCTTGCAGGATCGCGTCGCGGTCGTCACCGGCGCGTCGCGCGGAATCGGCGCGGCGATCGCGAAGCTGTTCGTCGAACAGGGCGCGCGCGTCGTCCTCGCTTCGCGCAAGATCGACACCGCCGCGGCGTTGGGACCGTCGGCGCATGCGTTTGCCGCGCACACCGGCAAGGAAGCGGACTGCGTCGCGCTGATCGCGGAAGCCGTCCGCGTCTTCGGCAAGGTCGACATTCTCGTCAACAACGCCGGCACCAATCCGTACTTCGGGCCGCTGATCGAAGCGCCGGAAGCGGCCTGGGACAAGACGTTCGAGGTGAACCTCAAGGGCTACTTCTGGACCACGCGCGAAGTGGCGCGGCACCTCGTCGATCGCGGCGCGCCCGGCGCGATCGTCAACGTCTCGAGCGTCAGCGGCCTGCGCGCGGCGCCGTTGCAGGGCGTGTACGGGATGACCAAGGCGGCGGTGATCTCGATGACGCGGACGTTCGCGCTCGAGCTCGGGCCGGCGCGCATCCGGGTGAATGCGATCGCGCCGGGTCTCGTCGACACGCGGCTGGCGAGCGCGATCGTCAAGGACGACTCACTGTCGCAGGAATGGCTGAAGCGAACGCCGCTCGGCCGCGTGGCCACGCCGGACGAAATCGCATCCGCCGCCCTCTATCTCGCCTCCGACGCATCCTCCTACGTCACCGGCGAAGTCCTCGTCGTCGACGGCGGCACGACGATGACCTGACACGGCTTCACAGCGACCGCAACCCCGCCTCGGCGCAGTCGAGATCCTGCTCGGGCTTGCCGCCGCTGACGCCGACCGCACCCAGCACCGAGCTGCCGCGCTTGATCAGCACCGAGCCGAGCCCCGGGACCGCCGGCACGCGGGTGAGCCCGGACACCAGCGCGAAGAATGCCGGCCTCTCTTGATGCAGTTGCGCCATCGCCGCCCCGTCGCGCAGCGTCAGCGCCGCACCGTTCGCCTTGCACTCGGCGATTTGCGCCGACAACGGCGGCGCGCCGTCCATTCGCTGAAGCGCCTGCAACAGCCCGCCCTCGTCGACGATGGCCACACAGACGCGAATGCCGATCTCGCCCGCGCGCTTGTGTGCCGCTTCGATCAATCGCCGCGCTTCATCCGACGTGAGAGGCATCGTTCACCCGGGGTAAAGACCCGCGACGCGGGCGCGCTGCCGCACCAGCGCCAAGACGATATCGCACGCCGGCATCGGCAGATCGACCAGCCGGCCCATCTCGACCACCGCGCCGAGCAGCGGCTCGATCTCCATCGGCCGGCCGCGCTCGAGATCGACCAGCGTCGACAGCTTGTGCGCGCCGACTTCGTGGGCGCCCTTGATCCGCTCGTCTACGTCGAGAGGAAAAGTCACGCCGAGCTTTTCCGCGACCGCCTGCGCCTCGAGCATCATCGTGCGCGAGGCCGCGCGCGTGCCGGTATCGCCGGTGACGACGTCGAGCGTGGCGGTGGTCAGCGAGCAGATCATGTTGAAGGAAAGATTCCCCCACAGCTTGACCCACAGGTTCTCGCGGATGCGCGGCCGCACGGGACAGCGGAACCCGGCCTTGATCATCGCCTGCGAAAACGCCTGCGCTCGCTCGCTCTTCGACCCATCGGGCTCGCCGAGGTCGAACCGATTCGAATACGTGTGCTCGAGCACGCCGGGCTCGACCACGTCCACCGCCGGATAGACGATGCAACCGATCACCCGCGCAGGCGGCAGCTTTTCCCAGAGCGTTCCGTCGGGATCGACGCTCTTCAAGCGCGTGTTCTCGTAAGGCCCGCCGGCCTTGTAGAAGTACCACCAGGGAACGCCGTTGATGGTGGGCACCAGCGCGGTGTGATCGGCGAGCAGCGGCTGCACCGAATCCGCGATCGACCGCAACGCGTGCGCCTTGACGCTGAGGATCACGTAGTCCTGCGCGCCGACCTCACGCGCGTCGTCGGTGCAGCGCAGCCGCACCACCTCGGTCTTTCCTTCCGAGATCAGCTTGAGGCCATTCTGCCGCATCGCCTTCAGATGCGGACCGCGCGCGATCAGCGTCACGTCCTCGCCGGCGAGCGCGAGCCTGGCGCCGATGAATCCGCCGATGGCGCCGGCGCCGTAGACGCAGACTTTCATGACCCGAGGCCCAGCTTGGCGGCGAGCCCGATGCGCTGCAGCTTCCCCGTCGGTCCGCGGGGAAGCTCTTTCACGAAGACGAACTTGTGCGGCACCTTGTAATGGGCCAGGTGCTTCGAGGCGAACTCGCGCAGCTCACGCTCGGTCGCAGTCCTGCCCTCGCGGATGACGATCGCCGCCGCCACCTCCTCGCCGAGCTTCTCGTGCGGCACGGCGAAGGTCAGCGCCAGCTGCACGGCGGGGTGCTCGAGAAGCACCGTGTCCACCTCGATCGGCGAGATCTTCTCGCCGCCGCGGTTGATCATCTCCTTCAGCCGTCCGTTGATGCGCAGATACCCTTCCTCGTCGAGCACGCCCTGGTCGCCGGTGCGGAACCAGCCGTCGGCGAACGCGGCCGTGTTGGCCTCGGGATTGTTCACGTACCCCTCGAACAGATTCGGGCCGCGCACCACGATCTCGCCCGACTCGCCGGTCGGCAGGAGCTTTCCGCCCTCGCCCAGGATCCCGATCTGCGGCCCCGCAGCGCGCCCGACCGAGCCGGGCTTGCGCGCGAGCGGCGGCAGCGGGTTCGACGCCATCTGGTGCGCGGCCTCGGTCATTCCGTACGATTCGATCACCGGCACGTTGAAGGTCTCCTCGATCCGGGTCATCAGCGCCGGCCGCAGCGATGCCGACGACGAGCGGATCAGCCGCAGCCGGAGGCGCTTCAGGCTCTCCGGATGGCGCGGGGCGCGCTCGAGAATCGCGCGGTGCATGGCGGGCACGCCGGTCCACCAGGTCGGCCGCACTTCGTCGAGCCAGTGAAAGAAGCGCAGCGCGTTGAACCCCGGCGTGCAGCAGACCTGCGCTCCGGCACCGAGCGAGGCGAGCACGCCCGCGATCAGTCCGTGGATGTGGAACAGCGGCATGATGTTCAGGCAGCAGTCGGCGGGTGACAGAGCCAGCACGCGGCCGATGTGGCCGGCGGAGGCGACGAGATTGCGCTGCAACAAAGGCACCAGCTTGGGACGCGAGGTGGTGCCGCTGGTGTGCAACAGGAGCGCCACGTCGTCGGACGCTCCCGGCCCGGGCGACGAAGCGCGGCCCGGCATCGGCGCCAGCGGCTCGAGGCGAAAGCTGCCCGCGCCGCTCGGGCGATCGGCGTGCACCTCGACGATCGGCACGCCCAGCCGCGCCGCCACCGCCCGCGAGGGCGAATCGAGCCCGGCCTCGATGACCAGCGCCTTCGGCGTCAGATCGCCGAGATAGAAATCGAACTCATCGGTACGGTATCCGGGATTGAGCGGCGCGATCGCGGCGCCGGCGGCGATCGAGACGAAGACCGCCGCCATCTCCGGCCCGTTGTTCAGGACCACCGCCACCCGATCGCCGCGCCCGATTCCCAGGCCGTTGAGGCGCTCGACCGTCCGCGCCGCCATCTCGCGCAGCCCCTGGTACGAGAGCGGCTTGCCCTCCGGAGCGGAGATCGCGGCCGCATCGCCGGCGCCGCGCAAGAGCAGCGAGGGGAGAGAGTCCATCGGGGGCAAGGTCTACCACGACCCACCGCGTCACTCGCAGTCGCTAGATCAGGAACGCCCAGGTCACGACCACGAAGAGCGGCAGCAGGATAACGGCGGCGTATCCCATGTACCCGAAGAAGCCGGGCATGCGGACGCCGCCCTCTTCCGCGATGACCTTGACCATGAAGTTCGGACCGTTTCCGATGTAGGTGTTCGCTCCCATCAAGACGGACCCCAGCGAGATGGCGGCGAGCAGCGCCGCTCCGCGCTCGCTGGCCAACAGTTGGGCCAGATGGTCGGCGTCCGTTCCCAGGCTGCCGCTGGCGGCCGAGGCGAAGGTCAAATAGGTGGGCGCATTGTCCAGAAACGACGAGAGCGCGCCGCTCGCCCAGAAGTAATGCCAGGGGAGCTGGAGCCCGAGCTCCGCACCGCGGGCGTTCAGGATCGCGAGCGCCGGAATCATGGTGGCGAAAATCCCCGCGAAGAGAGCGGCCACCTCGATCAAGGGAGACCAGCCGAATCCGTTCTCAACCCGCCACAGTCTGGGCGTCAGCATCCAGGAGAGGCCGATGAGGACCAGGATCGCCGCGTCCTGCAAAAGGACCGGTAACCCGAGCGTGCCCGACAGGACCAGCGCTCCCATCACCGCGGCCAGGAAGAGCAGGTTCCGCTTTCCCGCGATGCTGAGCGGAACCTGGTGCTCCACGGCGATGCGGTCGAGGTCGCCGGGCCGGGAGAGGTCTTCGCGGCGGAAGATGGTGGAATCGACGATGTAGAAGAGAATCAGCAGGCTCCCGTTCACCAGCAGCCACTGCCGCCACAGCCGCAGCGTCCAGGTGAACGGCACCCCGCGAAGGAATCCGAGAAACAGCGGCGGATCGCCCATTGGGGTGAGCAAGCCCCCTGCGTTGGCGACCATGAAGATGAGAAAGACGAAGATATGCGCCTTCCGCTCGCGCACCGAGTTTGCGCGCAAGAGCGGTCTCACCAGCAACATCGACGCGCCGGTGGTGCCGATCACGGAGGCGAGCACCGCGCCGGCGCCGAGCAGGATGCTGTTCAGGCCCGGCGTCCCCGCCAGCGTCCCGCGCACGACGATGCCACCCGCGATGACGAAGAGAGCCCCGAGCAGGACCATGAACGCCACATATTCGCTGGCAGTGTGCAGCACCGCTGCGGGGTCGAGCGTCGCCGTCCAGATCGCCACCGGCGCGCCCAACAGGGCGCTGAGGAGCAGCTTGTTGCGGTTTCGCTCCCAGAATCTGCCCGCCAGGAGCGGCAGCACCGCGATGGCGAGAAGCATCATCGCGAAGGGAACTACGCTCCACAACGGCAGCATGTGCCCCAACTGCGGAGTGGTCGGGCTCACTGGGACGTGCACCGGCACAACCTATTACACTGTGCCCCCTCCCGCTGGCGTCCCGCGCCGTGGCCGCGCTCGCGGCGCTCGTCAGAAGTCGTACGTCATGCCGAGCGAGAACGCCTGGATGGTGGTGCCGGTGAAACAGGCGGTGCCGTTCTTCTCCAGGCCGATCGGCGCGCCGGTCGAGTCGACGAAGGACCCCGGGCCACCGCCGTCCTTGCAATCCCACGTCACGCCGTGCCCGCCGGGACCCAGCGCATAGTGCGCGCCGGCTTCGTTGGCGAGATAAGCGTAAGTCAGATAGACGGTCGCCTTCTCGTACAACCAATGCTTGAACCCGACGCCGAACATGTTGGCCTGGTTGTCGACCGGGCCGCTGGTCGGGTCGCCCGGCGACTTCCCGGCGTGGGCAAATCCCGCCATCAGCTCGTTCCCGCCGGCGAACTTCTGCTGCGCCGAGAAATAGAAGCCGCTGCGCTGCCGCTCGTTCCACGGCATCGCATCGCGCCGGCGCATGTCCTCGAAGATGCCGGCCACGGTCGTGCCCGAAAGAGCGATGGTATATTTCGCGCCGACCTTGACCGCGCTTTCGTCGCCGGTTCCCACCGCGGAGGTGCCGAACGCGGTCGTCTGGCCCGCGTCGCCGGTGCGGTTGCTGCTCTTGTGCATCTCGTAGCTGGCGATGGCCTTGAGCCCCAACCCTTCGAACTGCACCGCCACGCTGTACCCGTCGCCGAAGGAGCCGTCATTGCACGGTCCGGAGTTGCCGCCCGCGCAGACGGTCTCGCTGGTGGCGAAGCCGACGTTGGGCGACTCGTACCAGATGGCGTGCGGGAAGCGGGCGTCGAACTCGGTCCGGTTGTCGCCGCCGGTATTCCCCATGATGCTGTTGTAGTCGCCGGGCGTGTCGGCGAGGAAGTCGAAGTCGGCCGTGGCGCGCTTGTACGGCGTGTCGCCTTTGCCCAGCTTGATCGCGCCCGCCGGCGTGCTGACTCCGACGAAGGTATCGCGCGAGCCGAGCGTGCCGCTGACCGCGTTGTTGCCGGGATTGATGGTGTCGTTGTTGCCGTTGTTCTTCGCGCCCGGCGTCGCCGCCGCGGAGACCTCGGCTTCGATCTGGAAGACGCCCTGCAAGCCGTCGGCGAAGGTGTGCGCGCCGCGGACCCCGAAGCGCGAGAGGTTGCTGGCGATGTCGGGCATCCAGCGGGTGACGCCTTGCGGCGTCGCGCCCACCGCGCCGCACGAGTTGGCGTTGTTGCAGGTGACGCCGCCGAACCCCTGCGTGCCGTGGTCGAGGGAGATGTTGAGCCGGCCGTAGATGGTGATCTCGGACGTCTTCACCGTCGAAGGCGGCTTCACGTCGGACGGGATCTCGGGTCCCGTCGTCGCGGGATTCACCCCCGCAGCATCTTTCGTCTCCTCCGCGCGCAGCGCGGCTGGTGCGAGGCACAGCAACACTGCGACCATGCGGCCCGCCCTTGCCTGGAGCATCGAGCTCCCCCTTCGGGCCGCAGGTTCGCGCCCTAGGTTTTGAGCGCGGGCGCGGCCATTTGCGACGGCGGCGACGCGAACGCCGGCACGTCGGCAATCTGCGGCACTTTCATCCGCCGCAGGACGAAGAAGGAGAGCACGGCGGCGGTCAGATCGAAGACGATAGCGATCGTGAACACGCCGGTCCATCCGACTTTCGGCAGTGAGACCTTCGCCCCAAACGGCGTCCACGCCGTCGGGACCACGGTGAGGAAGACGCCGTACGCGACGGTCAGGAGGCCGATGGTGAAGAGCGTGTCGTGCAGCTTCTTCGAGAGGCGCAGCCGAAGCAGGGTGGGCGCGATGAAGTGCGCGAACACCGCGAGCAGACCGCCGATGAGCAGCAGGATGTCGGCCCGGAAGTCGAACGCCTTCCCCGCCGCGAGGGCGGAACCGACCGGCACCAGCACCGACGCGGTTCCTTTCGCCGTATAGAGAAATCCGTAGTTGGCAGTGGCGTGCTTGCGGCCGAAGAAGTCGCCGCAGATGGCCGGCATCAGCGAGTAGATCTCTCCCCAGCCGAAGAAGGTGAAGGCGCTGAAGGTGACGAAGAGCACCGGGTTGGCGGCGAACTTGATGAGGAAGAAGATCGCGATCGCTTCGAGCGTGAACGCGAGCGCCATCGTCTTCTCGCGGCCGATGTGATCGGAGACCCAGCCCCAGAACGGCCGGCAGAGTCCGTTCAGCACCCTGTCCGCGGAGAGCGCGAACTGCAGCGCCGGCAGCGCGATCCAGAGGAAGTGCACGGGCACCTTGTCGACCTTGTAGTCGACCGCCATCGGGTTCAGCTGCGCGGTCGCCATCAGTCCGCCGGTCGCGACCAGCGTCATGGTCAGGTACATCATCCAGAACTGCGGCGTCTCCGCCATCTGGCTGGAGTTGAAGTCGACCGCGCTCTGGCGGTGCTTCACCTCCTGACCTTTGGGCGTCTCGCGCCAGCCTTCCGGCAGCCAGCCCGCCGGCGGCGACTGGAGGAAGAACGAGGCGATCACCACCACCGCGCCCTGGATCACGCCCCACTGCTTGAACGCCGTCTGGTAGCCCGCTGAATTGATCAGGTTCGCGATCGGCACCACGGTGAAAGCGGACCCCGCGCCGAAGCCGGCCGCGGTCAGGCCGGCAGCGAGCCCGCGGTGATCGGGGAACCACTTGAGCGCGCTGCCGATGGCGGTGCCGTAGACGATTCCCGCGCCGATGCCCGCCAGCGCATACGAAAGATAGAGCGCGGTGAGCGATTCGGCCGTGCCGCTCAGGAGCCAACCGGCGCCGGCCGCGATTCCGCCGAGCAGCACCAGCAGCTTGGGACCGAACTTGTCGACCAGCCATCCTTCGAACGGCACCAGCCAGGTCTCGAGCAGCACGAAGACGGTGAAGGTGACCTGGATGACGGCTGCGTCGGCCCCGAAATGCTTCTGCAGCGGCGGCACGAACAGCGTCCATCCGTACTGGAAGTTCGCCACCGCCACCATGCTGACGATGCTGAAGAAGAGGATCAGCCAGCGGTTGTCGCGCAGGCGGTGCTGCTCGGCATGCTCGATCGAATTGGCCATGGCCATCCTCCCGGTCGGGTCAGGCGGGCGGCTGATCTTGCTCCACCTCTTTGTGAATTGGAATCATGCCGGGGATCACCCACTTGTTCCAGGTCTCGTCGACTTTCGACTGGAAGTAGTCGATGTCCTCGTCGGTGAAGTGCGCGAACCGGCCTTGCTTGAGCAGGTAGTCGCGCACCGGCAGCCGCTTGAGCCGTCCGTCGGCGATGTCGCGCGTCTTTCCGATCAGGCTCAGCTTGTGGTCCTCGACCTGCCAGAGCGGCCAGATGCCGGTCTGCACCGCCAGCTCGCCGAGCTCGTGCGAGAGCATCGGGTCGTAGTCCCAGCCTTTCGGACACGGGTCGAGGGAGTGGATGAAGGTCGGCCCGCCGATGCTCAAGGACCTGCGCACCGCGTTCATCGCCAGCACCGGGTACGACATGCACACGGTGGAGACGAATCGGCACGAGGGATGACCGGCCGCCATCATCGCCGCCATGTTCTACTTCCACCGGTGGTGCATGATCCGCTTCTTGCTGCCGGGAGGAGAGAACGTGGTGTGCGCGCCGTACGGCGTCGAGCCGGACAGTTGAATGTCCGTGTTCGCGTACGACTCGTTGTCGTACATGAGGATCAGGCAGTTGTACTCGGGGTGCGTCAGGGTGGCCGAGATCGCCGAGAGGCCCATGTCCGCGCCGCCGCCGTCGCCGCAGAAGGCGATCACGTTGATCGGCTCGTCCTTGATCTTCTTCTTCCTGATCAGCGCGCGCAGCGCCGCCGCCGCGCCGAGCGCAGCCGAGCCGCTCGAGCCGAGCTGCGTGTGCATCCACGGCACGACCCAAGCCGTGCTGTAGTACGTCGTGTTGGCGACGTACATGCAGCCGGTCGAGCCGAGCACGATGGTGCGCGGGCCCGCCGCCTTGACCATCAGCTTCATCACCAGCGCCGACTCGCAGCCCTGGCAGGTGCGGTGTCCGGAGGTGAAGTACTCCTCGAGCGGCAGCTTCTTCACGCCTTTGAACGGGTCGAGCTTCTGGGGCGTGTGGAGCCTGGTCAGCTCGGCCATTTCCCTGTCTGAGATCGCCATCTTCGTCTCCTTTACTCGCGCAGGCCGATCCACTGGGTCGTAGGCTGCCGCTTTCCTTCAGCGGCAGCGGTGACGATTTCGCTCATCCTCCGGACGTCGGGCACCGTCACTTCGCGCCCGCCAAGGCCGGCGATGAAGCCGACCACCGGCGGCCGTTTGTCGCTCGCGTAGAGTGCCGCGCGCACTTCCGTCGCCAGCACGCCGCTCTCGTACGGCGAGCCGAGCGAGAAGTCGCGGTCGATCACGCCCACCGCCTTGAAACGCCCGAGCGTCTTCGCCAGGTCCTCGGCCGCGAACGGCCGGAACCAGCGCATCCGCACGAACCCGACCTTCTTTCCCTCGGCGCGGAGCTGACGAACGGTCACTTTCACCGGCATCGACAACGTGCCCATGCCGATCAGCACCACGTCGGCATCCTCGGTCATGTACTCCTCGAAGAACGGATTGCCGTAGCTGCGGCCGAAGATCTTCTCGAAGCTCGCGTACGCTTCGCGGATGACCGTCGGCGATCGCTCCATCGCGGCAGCGGTCTGGCGGCGGATCTCCATCAGCCAGTCCTCGTTCGCCTGCGGCGCGACCGTGATCGGATTGTCCGGGTGCAGGAGCAGGTCGCCGCGATCGTATGGCGGCAGGAACTGCTTCACCTTGGCCTGATCGGGCACTTTGA
>VBLM01000268.1 GCA_005879095.1 Deltaproteobacteria bacterium | reverse complement strand
AACCTGTTCGAGCGCAACGCGCTGGCCGGGTTGGAGATCGGCGAGCGCTCGCGCGCGACGCTGAGGCAGAACCGCTTTGCGGGAAATCCGGTTCTCGATATCGATACCGGCTGCGGAAAAGGCCTGGCCGGAGTGGCCGAGTTGGAAGCGGGCAATACGTCGGCAGCGCCGCTCCGCCAACGCTCCTGCGTAGAGTAACTGTGCTACCGTTGCGGATCCGATGGCCCTTCCGCCACAGCCGCGCGAAGAGAGGCGACGGCGCCGCCGGCCGAACCTGCGCAAGCTGATGTTCGTGCTGCCCAACCTGTTCACCGTCAGCAGCATCTTCTGCGGCGTCTACTCGATCACGTTGAGCGCGGGCGAGCCGACCGGAGACAATTTCTACCGGGCCGCGGTGGCGATCTTTTTCGGCAGCTTTTTCGACGCCTTCGACGGGCGGGTGGCGCGGCTGACGCGGACGCAGAGCGACTTCGGCGTCGAGCTGGATTCGCTGGCCGACGTGATCTCGTTCGGCGTGGCGCCCGCCATCCTCGTCTACAAGTGGGCGCTGGGCGGGATGGGCATCGCGGGAATCGTCATCTGCTCGATCTACGCCGCCTGCGGCGCGATCCGGCTGGCGCGGTTCAACGTGCTGGCGCACTCCGAGTCCGGGTCGCAGCGATATTTCGTCGGGCTGCCGATCCCGCTCGCCGCCGGGATGCTGGTCGCGCTGGTGATCGCGCTGAACAACCTGGGCACGCCGATTTCGGAGGCGGTCGGGCTGTGGCCGATCGCGACCCTGGTCCTGGTGCTGGCGTTCCTGATGGTCTCGACCATCCGGTACCGGACCTTCAAGGAAGCCGGCCTGAACGCGCGCACGCTGCTCATCTTCCTGCTGGTGATCGCGGTCGGCGTCGCGGTGGCCATCCGCGGCCGGCCCTCGCTCGTCCTGCTGGTTTACTTCTCGTTCTACATCCTGCTCGGCATCGGCGAGGAGGCGGTCTTCGGCCGCCGCCGGCGCAGGGCGGCGCGTGCGGCCGCCGAAGCGGCGCTGGCGCCGGAACCGGAGCCGGAGGAACCGCTCCTGCCCGCCGAGGAAGACGAGGTCCCGCTCGAAAACGCGGCCGCCGCCACCGCCAGCGACGACGGCGAGCCCGACGCGTGAGCAATCCGCCGCCGCCCTCGGCGCAGACCGCTCCCTCCGCGCAGCCGCGGGTGTTGATCAAGCCGAAGCGTCTCGCGGGCGATCGCGGCCCGGCCCCGGTGCTCGCCCTCACCTGGTCGAGCTTCTTCGGCGCCGGTTATTTCCCGCTCGCGCCCGGCACCGCCGGCACCGCTGCCGCAATTCCGCTCTGGTGGGCGCTCACCTACACGCCTCTCTGGGCGTACTTCGCCGTTACCGCTGCGATCACCTTGACGGGCATCGCCGCAGCCGACCGCGCCGGCAAGTACTACGGCGTCGCCGACTCGGGTCACATCGTGGTCGACGAAGTCGCCGGCTACCTGGTGACCATGGCGTTCCTCCCCCGCGGCCTCTTCGCCGCGCTCACCGGTTTCGTCCTCTTCCGCATCTGCGACGTGCTCAAGCCTTGGCCGGCCAACTTCTTCGACCGCGACCCCCGCTGGAAGAACGGCGCCGGCGTGGTGCTCGACGACGTCTTCGCCGGCGTCTGGGCGTGCGCGCTCACCTGGACCGCGGTGTGGGTGCGACAGCGGTACCTATGAACGCGCCGATCGTCGAGTTCATCGTCACGGGCGACGAGGTGATGCGCGGGATCATCGCCGACACCAACACGGCGATGACCGCCTCTCGCCTCTACCCGCTCGGCTTCGCGCTGCGCCGCACGACGGTCGTCGGCGACCGCGAAGAGGACATCCGCGCCGCTCTGGTCGAGACCAGCAGGCGCGCCGATTTCTGCATCGTCAGCGGCGGCCTCGGTCCCACTTCCGACGACCTGACCGCCGCCTGTGCCGCGCAGGCCGCCGGCGTGCCGATGCGGCGGCACGAACCGTGGATCGCGCACCTCCACCAGCGGTGGCGAAGATCCGCCCCAACGAGCCGATTCCGCAGAACAACCTGCGCCAGGCCGAGGTGCCCGAGACCGCGGAAGTGCTCGGCAACCCCGACGGCAGCGCACCGGCGTTCGCGCTGCGGATCGAGCGCTGCCTCTTCTTCTTCCTGCCCGGCGTGCCCCGCGAGTACCACCGCATCGTCCAGGAGATGGTGATCCCCCGGCTCCTGCAGGCGAACGTCGTGCTGCGCTCCCGGATCCTGCAGTGCTACGGCGTGACCGAGAGCAAGCTCGACGAGATGGTGGCGCCGATCCGCGAGGCGCATCCCGAAGTGCGCTTCGGATTCCGGACGAAATTTCCCGAGAATCACCTGAGTCTTGCCGCGCTCGCACCGGATGCCGCGGCTGCCGAAGAGAGTCTCGCGCGCGTCGAGAAGCTCTGTCGCGAAGTGCTCGGCGACCTCGTCTACGGGCAGGACGGCGTCACCTTCGCGCAAGCGGTCGGCGAGCGGGTGGCGGCCCGCGGCGAAACCATCTGCTGCGCCGAGAGCTGCACGGGCGGTCTGCTCGCGCAACTGTTGACCGAAGTCCCCGGCAGCTCGCGCTGGGCCGCGGGTGGGTTCGTCACCTACTCGTACGAGCTGAAGGAAACCGCGCTCGGCGTCCCCCACCAGATGCTGCAGAAGCACGGCGCCGTCAGCGAGCAGGTGGCGCGCGCGATGGCCGAAGGCGCCCGTACCCGCTCCGAGGCGACCTGGACGCTCGCCATCACCGGCATCGCCGGCCCCGAGGGCGGGACCCCGCAAAAGCCGGTCGGCACCGTCTGGCTGGCCCTCTCCGGAAAAAACGGCACGACCGCCAAGCTGATGCACTACCGCGGCGATCGGGGCCAGGTTCGGCTGCAATCTGCCTACGGCGCGCTCCAACTGCTGCGGGAAGCCCTTCGTCAAGGAGCCTCCTGACGATGGGTTGGCGCGAGCAGGTCAGCCGGTATCGCGTCGATCTGATCCTGTTCGCCGTCTCGCTTGTCGCCTACGCCATCTCCAGTGGCGGGATGCTCGCGCACCAGTCGCTCGCGCCGCACTTCGTCTACCAGGCGGACGCGTTCCTTCACGGCCAGCTCGCCATCCGCGGCCGGCCGCCCAACCTGAACGACTGGGTCTTCCAGGACGGCCGCTGGTACGTCTCGTTTCCGCCGTTTCCCGCGGTCCTGATGATGCCGTTCGTCGCCCTCCGGGGGCTCGACTTCAACGACGTCTGGTTCACGCTCGTGTTCGCTGCTTTGAACGTCGCGCTGCTCTACCGGCTGCTCCGGCGGATGCAGCCGCAACGGGCGGAATGGGAGCACGCAGCCTTCGCGTTGATCTTCGGCTTCGGCACGCTCGCCTGGAGCTGCGGAATCCGCGGCGAGGTCTGGTACACGGCCGAGACCGTCGGCGTCACCCTGACCCTGCTGTACCTGCATGCCGCGCTCGAGGCGCGCCACCCCGTGCTGGCCGGCCTCGCCGTCGCCTGCGCCGCGATCACGCGCACGCCGCTCGCCCTTTCCGCCGTCTTCTTCGTCTTCGAAGCGCTCTCTCCGGACCGCCCAGTGGAACCCGGCTCCCTGCGGGATCGCGCCCGGTGGCGGGCCGCCCTGCCACGGCTCGTCCCATATCTCGCCGCCATCGTCGCCGTCGCGATTCCAATGGGCTGGGCGAACTACGTTCGATTCGGCAGCTTCAGCGAGTTCGGGCACTCCCATCTGTTCGCGAATCGCGTCAACCAGCAGATCCAGCAGTACGGCCTCTTCCACTACGCGTTCCTGGAGCGGAACCTTCACTCGGCGTTCACGCGCCTTCCCGAGATCCAGTTCCACCCGTTCAAGATCGGCTTCAACGGCGAGGGGATGAGCCTCTTCGTCACCACGCCGCTCTTTCTCTACCTGCTCTGGCCGCGCGAGAAGCCGCGACTGTACCGGGCGCTCTGGCTGAGCACCGCTGTCGTCGCGGTGCCCGGCTTTTTCTACCAGAACAGCGGCTGGTACCAGTTCGGCTTCCGCTTCTCGCTCGACTACACGCCGTACCTGATCGCGCTGCTCGCCCTCGGCGGCCGCCGCTTCACGGGCTTGTACTGGCTGGCCGCGCTCGCCGGCGTGGCCGTCAACGCCTGGGGCGCCGCTGTGTTCAACCGACTGTACTAGTCCTTCGTCGGTCAAGCAGGTGGGGGGTCCAGGGGGGAGCGAGCTCCACCCTGGTAGAGGCGCCGAAGGCGCCGGATCTCGAGGGTCGCGCAAAGGGCACATGCATCACCACACGCCTTGGAAGGTGCAAAAAAAAGCGGAGGCGCGGCCGGTGCGCCTCCGCTCTCCCCCCTCACGCCGCGGCCGGAACCGCGGCGTCCGCCACCAGCAGTTGTCCTGCCCATCGCCACGCCTCCTGCCACGACCGCCGCTGGCCCGGCCCCACTGACGCCCAACCGACGCGCAACTCCATCTTCGGCAGATGCAGGGCCGCCGCGACCCGGATGCGGGCGAGCGGCGGCTGCACCTGTTCCTCCACCGATTCGATCAGCACCACGCCCACCTCGCGCTCGCGGACGCGCTGGACCGCGTCGGTGCGGCGCAGATTCGCCCCGATCAGGTTGGCCAAGGCGTCCAGCTCGTGGTCGAGCGCCGCCCAACCGACGGGTGCCACGCGCAGCAGCGAGAAACTGCGCCCGGTGCGCGAACAGCGATTGGCTTCGAGGCTCGCGATCTGGTGGAGAGTGAGCGGCAACATCATGCCGTCGCCTCCGCCTGGGTAGGTTCGGGTGCGCCTTTGTCCTCGGCGCCGGCCGCGCGCAGCTTCTGCTCGAGATCTTCAGTCAGCGCGGCATTCGCGCGCAGGGCCTCGGCGGCCTTGTCGCGGCCCGGACCGAACCGCTCGCCGCCCAGCTCGAACCAGGCGCCGCTCTTCTCGACCAGCCCGCGCTCGGTCCCCAGATCGAGCAGCTCGTGCGGCCGCGAGATGCCGCTGCCGTAGAGGATGTCGAACTCGGCTTCGCGGAACGGCGGCGCCAGCTTGTTCTTGACCACCTTCACCCGCGTCCGGTTGCCGATCATCTGGTCGCCGTCCTTGACCGCGCCGATACGGCGGATGTCGAGCCGGACCGAGCAGTAGAATTTCAAAGCGTTGCCGCCGGTGGTTGTCTCGGGGTTGCCGAAGACGACGCCGATCTTCATCCGGATCTGGTTGATGAAGATGACGGTGGCGCTGTTGCGGCTGACCACCGCGGTCAGCTTGCGCAGCGCCTGCGACATCAGGCGCGCTTGCAGGCCCATGTGCGCATCGCCCATCTCGCCTTCGATCTCGGCCTTCGGAACCAGCGCCGCGACCGAGTCGATGACGACCAGGTCGACCGCGCCCGAGCGCACCAGCGTCTCGGCAATCTCCAGTGCTTGCTCGCCGGTGTCCGGCTGCGAGATGAGCAGGTCCTCGATGCGGACGCCGAGCTTCCGGGCGTAGGCGACGTCGAGCGCATGCTCCGCGTCGACGAACGCTGCGACTCCGCCCAGTGCCTGCACCTGTGCGATGGCGTGCAACGACAGAGTCGTCTTGCCCGAGGACTCCGGCCCATAGATCTCGACGACCCGCCCGCGCGGGTATCCGCCGCAGCCGAGCGCGATGTCGAGGCCGATCGAACCGCTCGGAATCACATCGACTTTCTGAGGCTCCGCCCCTTCGCCCAGACGCATCACCGCTCCCTTTCCGAACTGCTTCTCGATCGCACCGATGGCGGCCGCGACGGCCTTCAGCTTCTCCGACAGCTTGCTCATGTCCCCTCCCTGGGTTGTTCGCCGGGCTGAACGCCCGGAGACTGGTTTACGGCGACTTGACGCGCGATCTGCGCAACCGTGACGCTGCGGCTGGTCCTGCCGGTCATCGGCCGGTCGAGGCAGCGGAGCTGAGACGCCTTGTAGACGTGCTCCTCATCGACGCGCTCGTCGCCCTGGAGATCGGCGATGGTCCGCGCCACCTCCAACATCCGGTCGTGCGCGCGTGCCGAGAAGCGCTCGAGATCGAGAAAGCGCGCAAGCAGCAGGCGGGCGCCTTCGCTCGCGAGCGTGAGCACCCGCAGCGGTTCGCCGCTGAGATGCGCGTTGCAGGAGACGCCGGGAATGCCTTCGTATCGCTTCCGCTGCAGCGCCCGCGCCTTCTCGACCCGCTCGCGGACCGCCGCCGAGGAGTCCCCGTCGCGCGGCCCGAGGACGTCGCCGGAGCGCAGGGCCGGCGCCTCGATGTGCACGTCGAAGCGGTCGAGGATGGGCCCCGAAACGCGACCCATGTACGCCTCCTTTTGCAGGGGGGTGCACTTGTAGCGGTTGGGGTTCTTGTCGGAGGCGTGCCCGCAGGGACACGGGTTCATCGCCGCGATGAGCATGAAGCGTGCCGGCAGGGTGACGCGATCCTTGACGCGGGAGATGGTCACCTCTCCGTCTTCGAGCGGCTGCCGCAGGGCCTCCAGCGTGGCGCGGCCGAATTCGGGGAGCTCGTCGAGGAACAGAGTCCCTCGGTTGGCCAGGCTGATCTCGCCCGGCCGCACCGGCGTGCCGCCTCCGACCAGGCCCGCGACGGAAATGGTGTGATGCGGCGCGCGGAATGGCGGATGACAGATGAGCCCTTGTCCGGCTTTGAGCCGCCCGGCGACCGACCAGATCGACGTGGTTTCCACCGCCTCTTCGAGCGAGAGGGTCGGCAGCAACGTCGGCAAACGGCGGGCGAGCATGGTCTTGCCGGCGCCCGGCGGCCCGATCAGCAACGTGTTGTGCCCGCCGGCGGCAGCGATTTCGAGCGCCCACTTGCAGGTCTGCTGGCCGCGAACGTCGGACAGATCGAACTCCGATGGTTCGGTGGGAATCGCTTTGGCCGCGGTAGCGGGTTCACGGGCTACCGCCCCAGAGAAAATCTCGGCGGCATCGACGAGATCGCGCGCGCCGTAGACGCGCAGTCCTTTCACCAGCGCGCCTTCAGACGCATTCGCTTCCGGAACGATCATCCGGGTGAGCCCCAGCCGGCGTGCTTCGAGCGCGATGGGCAGCACGCCGCGCACCGGCAAGAGCTCGCCCGAGAGCGAAATCTCGCCCACCACCATGGCCGGCCGGGCCGGCGGCGGAATCAGCCCCGAAGCCGCGAGCACGCCGAGCGCGATGGCGAGGTCGAACGCCGCGCCCTCCTTCCGCAGCGCTCCGGGCGCGAGGTTGACGATGATCTTCTTCTGCGGAAGCTGGTACCCGCTGTTGCGGATGGCCGTCTGCACCCGCACTTTCGCGTCGGTACAGGCCAGATCCGGCAGGCCGACCAGCCAGAAACCGGGCAGGCCGAGCGAGAGATCGACCTGCACGTCCACCGGCCGCGCGCCGGCGCCCGCGATGGCGGCGCTGTGAAGTGTCGACTGCACGCGGCCGGGTATTGCGAACGCCGTGCCGGCGCGCTTCAGAGGTAGCGGTCTCGAAATCGGGCTCCGGTTTTGAGACCCCCGGTCCGGATCGATACAGTGTGCCGATGCAGCGGTCCTGGAAAGGCACGGTCCTCGGCTGCGTCGCCCTCTTCGCGGCGTACTTCGCGCTCGCCAGGTTCGGGCTGCTGATGGACGCGGTGGCGGGCTTCGCCACGCTGGTCTGGCCGCCGACCGGGATCGCGCTGGTGGCGCTGTGGGTCTTCGGTCTCCGCCTGTGGCCAGGTGTGTTCGCGGGTGCGCTGGCCGTCAACCTCTACGCGGGCGCGCCGCTGCCGGTCGCGCTCGGCATCGCCTCCGGCAATACACTGGAGGCGGTCGCCGGAAGCTGGTTGCTCGGCCGCGGCCATTTCAACCCGAGGTTCGAGCGCATCGACGACGTGCTCATGCTTCTCACCCTCGCCGCCACCGTCAGCACCGGGGCGAGCGCGGCCATCGGCGTCGGCAGCCTGTGGCTGGGCGGCATCGTCCACGGCGATCGTGCCCCCCAGGCGTTGCGCGCGTGGTGGATCGGCGACGCGCTGGGCGATCTGGTGGTAGCGCCGCTGCTCTTCGTCGCCTGGACCCGGCCGCCGCTCCGCGCCCGGACCCGGATCGTGCTGGAGGCCGTGGTCGTCTCCTGCGCACTGGCCGGTTGCGGCTTTCTCGTCTTCGGCCGCAGCAAGGGCTTTCTCCAGCATCCGTACATGCTCTTTCCTCCGCTGGCCTGGGCGGCGCTCCGCTTCGGGCAGTACGGCGCGGTCGTCTCGGTCTTCGTCATCTCCGCCATCGCCATCGCGGGCACGGCGATGGGCCTGGGTCCCTTCGTGGCGCCGACGCTGGCCGACTCGCTGCTCGACGTACAGTTGTTCATGGCGGTTGCGTCGGTCACCGCCCTTCTTCTCGGGGCCGCCATCGCCGAGCGAAACCGTGCTGTCGAAGCGCGCGACGAGTTTCTCTCCATCGCCTCGCACGAGCTGCGCACGCCGCTGACCGCGCTCTCGCTGCACGTCCAGGGCGTGTCCCGCCAGCTGAAGGGGGCCGGCGAGCCGCCGACCCGTGAAGACGTGCAACAACGCATGACGGCTCGAGGTCTCTCGTATCGCGGTGGGCAACCTCAATGTGCGGCGCGAAGCGATGGACCTCGCCGCGGCCGCCCGCGAAAGCCTGCTGCGATTCGAGGGGCCGCTCGCCGAAGCCGGCTGCGCCGTCGAGCTGACGGCGGAAGGCGACCTGAGGGGAGAGTGGGACCCGGTGCGGCTCGATCAGGTGGTCGACAACCTGATCAGCAACGCGGTCAAGTACGGCGCGGGCAAGCCGGTCGAAGTGAGGCTGCGCGACCGCGGCGAGCGGGTCGAGCTCCAGGTGAGCGACCACGGCATCGGCATCGACGAGGCCGACCAGGCGCGGGTGTTCGAACGGTTCGAGCGGGCGGTGTCGACGCGGCGGTTCGGCGGATTCGGCCTCGGGCTATGGATCGCGCGCCGTGTGATCGAGGCGCACGGCGGCACCATCCGGCTCAGCAGCGCGCCCGGCCTGGGCTCGACGTTCACCGTCGATCTTCCCCGTTAATCGTCGCTCCAGAAACCGCGGCGGCGGCGGTTGGGCGTGAAGAGGACGAGCAGGCTGATCGCCAGCACGATGGCCACCGTCCGCAGCACCGGGTGCTTGCGCTCGACGTACGCCAGCGTCCCGGCGCCGAAAAACGTCCCCACCAGCGCCATCGCCACCGCGAAGCGCGCGTTCTGATTCGGGATCAGCTCGAGCAGCCGCATCCCGAGCGGCGTCGAATTGCCCGGCTCGGTCCAGTTCATCCTCAGGCGCTCGTGTTCCGCCACTTCCTGTGCGATCGATTCACCGAGCAGGCGGTTGCGCTCGAGCAGCACTTGCGGTGGCGGCTGCTGCTCCAGTACGCGCGCCGCCCGCCGCGCTTGCCAGAGGCGCGCGTTCCAGGCGCGGACGTCGTCGCTGTCGAGGCGCGACTGGCAGTTGATGCACTTGACCGCGAACTTCGAGTTGTCGGCCTCGCAGACCGGACAACGCAGGAAAGGCTGCTCGGCGGCATCGGTCGTGTCGATTTCGACCCCGCTCTGCAGCTGCGTCTCCCGCTCGGCGCGGAACATCTCGTCCGGAGAGGCAGCCGGTGGCTCCTCGCCGGTGAAACGTGCCTTCGTCGCCACACCATGCGCAGGGGTATCGTCCGGCTTGCGCGGCCGCTCGAGGTTCAAAAACCGCGTCAGACGGCCGGCCATTCAGCGCACCACCGCCAGCCGCTGCGCGGTCGACGCCGGCCGGGTCCGGTTCTTCGACCAGTCGCGCAGGCGGGCGATGTCCTCGCCCATCGTCGTCGAGAGCGGGCACGTCTCCTGCAGCGCCTGCATCACGTGAGCCTGCGTCAGCTCGGCGCCCTCGGCGAACGCCAGATACATGCCGGCGATGATGGCCTGCTCGATCTCCGATCCGCTGTATCCCTCCGCTGTCGTCGAGAGCGCGTCGAGGTCGAACTTCGCCGGATCGCGGTGCCGCTTCTCGATGTGGATGCGGAAGATCTCGCGCCGCTCTGCAGCCGAGGGCAGATCGATGAAGAAGATCTCGTCGAAACGGCCCTTTCGGAGTAGCTCCGGTGGCAGCGCTTCGATGCGGTTGGCGGTCGCCACCACGAACACCGGCGCGGTCTTTTCCTGCAGCCAGGTGAGCAGCGAGCCGAAGACGCGCGCGCTCACGCCCGAATCGGTGACCGCCGAGCCCGAGCTTCCGGCGAGACCCTTTTCGATCTCGTCGATCCACAGCACCGTCGGCGAGACGTTCTCGGCCACGCGGATCGCGCGGCGCAGGTTTTCTTCCGACGACCCGATCAGGGAAGAAAAAATGCGCCCGAGATCGAGCCGCAACAGAGGCAGCGCCCACGCCGAGGCGATGGCCTTCGCGGTCAAGCTCTTTCCGCAGCCCTGCACGCCGAGCAGCAGGAGTCCCTTCGGCGCCGGCAGTCCGAACTTGCGCGCCGGCTCGGAGAACGCGCCGTTCCGTCCGGTGAGCCAGCTCTTCAGCTCCTCCAGCCCGCCCACGTTGCCCAAGTGCTCGTCAAGATTGACGAATTCGAGCAGGCCGCTCTTGCGCACGACCTGCCGCTTCTCGTCGAGCACCAGCCGGATGTCGTCCTTGTTCAAGACGCCGTCGTTGGCGATCGCCTTGGCAAAGGCGTTCTCGGCTTCGCTCAGCGTCAGCCCCTGCGCGGCCTTGATCAGCTGCTCGGCCTCGTCCTTGGAAAGCTCGACGCGCGCCTTGTTGCCCTGCCGGACGACGGCGACGATCTCTTTCAAGAGCTGCACCAGGTCGCGAAAGCCCGGCAGCGGTACGTCGAGGACCGAGATCTCCTTCTCCAGCTCGATGGGAATCACCGGCGACGGCGAGAGCAGAATCACGGTCGTGTAGGTGGATTTCAGATCCTGCGCCAGCTCGCGCATCGCGCGCACGACCTGCGGGCTCTCGAGAAAGGGATGGAAATCCTTGAGCACGACCAGCGACGGATCGGTCAGCTTGCCGATCGCAGCGAGCGCTTCGATCGGATCGCGCGACTGCTCGGAGATGGTCAGCGTCCGCGCGCCCGACATCCGCCGCAGCCCGCGCGTATGAGCGGGTAGCGGGCGCGGATCAGCGTGTCGAGGTCGGAAACGAACTTTGGCGTGCCCGCCGCGGGGACGTCCAGCATGTCCATGCGGCGGATTGTATCAGAGGGACCCGACAGCGCGGCGCAGGCGGCTGACGGCTTCGGGGATGGCGGACGCGGGTACGTCGAGGTGGGTGACGAGGCGAATCCGCTCACCGGAACCCTCGGCATTGCACAGCACGCCTTCAGCTTTCGCGGCAGCCACCAGTGCGCGCGAGCCGCCTTTCACCGCGACGTCGACGAAGAGCAGGTTGGTCTC
>VBLM01000267.1 GCA_005879095.1 Deltaproteobacteria bacterium | reverse complement strand
CACCATGTCGCGCTCGATCGCCGCGCTCTCGCGCACGCCCGCGTCGAAGCCCTCGGCCACGATGTCCACGAGCCGCTCCTGCACGGCGACCTCGACCTCGATGCGCGGATGCCGCGCGCGGAACCGCGCCACTACAGGCTCGATGACGAACGGAACCGCCGAACGTGGCACCGACAGCCGCACGCGACCAACCGTCTCACCGGGCTGCGCCGCGACCTCGCGCAGCGCCGCGAGGGCTTGCGCGAGTCCCGGCCCCGCAGCATCGAGCAGGCGTCTGCCCGAGTCCGTCAGCGCCACGCTGCGCGTCGTGCGGGCCAGCAGGACGACGTGGAGTTGTTCTTCAAGCTGCCGCACCGCTTGGCTCACGGCCGACCGCGTGACGCCCAACTCGCGGGCCGCACCGCTGAAACTCCGGTGGCGGGCAACCGCGAGGAACGCTTGGAGTTGTTGGAAAGGAGCCGTGTTCATGTACGGGAACACGCCGCCTGACGAGGGAGATTGTCAAGTAGTGCTAAACAGCCCGTCAGATCGATCTGGTCTAGTGCTTCTGGCAGTCAGCGCGCATCCTAAGCGCGCCATGAAGATCAACATCCGAACGAACGACACGGTGCTCACGGCAACGCTGCTCGGCAGCAAGGCCGCGCGGGACTTCGCGTCGCTGCTGCCGCTCACGCTGACGATGGCCGACTTCGGGAGGGTGGAGGGCAGTGTGGAAGCGCTTGATCGCCCCGGCTCGACGGCCGTGACCTTCGAGTTGGCCGATCATTCCGAAGGAAGGAGATGAACATGCGAGGAGCCGTTCTCTATGGGCCGCGCGATGTGCGATTCGAGCAGCGCGACGAGCCGAAGATCATGAAGCCGACCGACGCCGTCATCCGAATCGCGGCGACCTGCGTCTGCGGATCGGACCTGTGGCCGTATCGCGGCCTCCAACCGGTGCCCGCGCCGGCGCCGTTCGGACACGAATACTGCGGCGTCGTCGAGGAGGTCGGGAGCGCGGTTCGGCTGGTGAAGCCAGGCCAATTCGTCGTCGGCTCGTTCTTCGCCTCCGACAATACCTGCCCGAACTGCAAGGCGGGGTACCAGACCTCGTGCCAGAATCGTGAGCTGGTCGGCGGCGCGCAGGCCGGGCGGCTGCGGGTACCGCTCGCGGACGGGACACTGGTGGCGACGCCGGGAATGCCACCTGAGGATCTCGTTCCGAGCCTCCTCGCGGCCTCGGACGTTCTGGGAACGGGTTGGTTCGCTGCGGATGCCGCGAACGTCAGCCCCGGCAAGACGGTCGTGGTCGTTGGCGATGGCGCGGTCGGGCTCCTTGGCGTGCTCTCCGCCAGGCAGATGGGCGCCGAGCGCATCATCGCGATGAGCCGCCACGAGCGCAGGCAGACCCTCGCGCGCGAGTTCGGCGCGAGCGACATCGTCACCGAGCGTGGCGACGAAGGCGTCAAGCGCATCAAGGAGATGACCGGCGGCATCGGCGCCGACTCGGTCCTGGAGTGCGTCGGCACCCAGGAGGCGATGATGCAGGCGATCCGCTCGGCACGCCCCGGCGGATACGTCAGCTACGTCGGCGTTCCGCACGGCGTGAAGCTCGACGGCGCGGAGGTGTTCTTCGCACACGTCCGCCTTCACGGTGGCCCCGCTCCCGTGCGTCGCTATTTGCCGCACCTCATCGACCTCATCTGGAACCGGAAGATCAACCCCGGCAAGGTCTTCGATCTGACGCTGCCGCTCGATCAGGTGGCCGAGGGTTACCGCGCGATGGACGAGCGCCGCGCAATCAAGACACTGCTGCGGCCGCAGGAGGCCGCATGAGCACGCCGAAAAACCCGCTGGCCGACTTCGCACCCAAGCTCGTCGAGATCACCGAGAAAGTCCTGTTCGGTGACGTGTGGGAGCGCCCGCAACTGTCGAAGCGCGACCGCAGCTTGATCACCTGCGCCGCGCTGATCGCTCTGGGTAAGACCGAGCAGATGAACTTCCACTTCCCGCGCGCCATCGAGAACGGCGTGACCGAGGACGAGTTGATCGAGTTGATCACGCATCTCGCGTTCTACGCGGGCTGGCCGAGCGCCATGTCCGCCGCGACCAGGGCGAAGGAGTTGTTCAAGCGATGAAGTTGCTCGTGCCCATCGTCGGTGAATGCCTCACGTCGTCGTGAAGCTTTTGCCGGGGCGGACTGAGCAGCAGAAGGCACAAGTCGCCGCTGCCATCGTGAAAGACCTCGTCACCATCGCCAACGCGACCGAAGAGTCTGTCTCCGTCGCCATCGAGGAAGTACCGGCGGACGACTGGAACGAGAAGGTCTACCGGCCGGAAATCCTGCCGAACCGGGACAAGCTCTACAAGAAGCCGGGATACGACCGGACGAAGGGAAGGATATGAACATGGTCGCCGCAGCAGCCATCGTCTCGCTCTCCATCGCGCGCGCGGGCACGCAGCCCTCGCAGAAGGGTCCGGCCGAGTACTTCACGGGGTCGGTGCGGATCGATCCACTCTTCCAGGCAAAAGACATGACGCAGGCGTCCGGGGCCTACGTGACCTTCGAGCCCGGCGCGCGAACGGCGTGGCATACGCACCCGCGCGGGCAGACGCTGGCCGTGACGGCGGGCGTCGGCCGAGTGCAGATCGAGGGCGGTCCGATCGAGGAGATCCGTCCCGGCGACGTGGTCTGGATTCCGCCGGGCAAGCGCCACTGGCACGGCGCCGGGCCGGCCACCGGGATGACCCACCTCGCGATCCAGGAGCACCTGAACGGCAAGGTCGTCGAGTGGATGGAAAAGGTCACCGACGAGCAGTACGCCGGGCCAGCGAAGTAGGCGGCCCGAGGTCCCGTTGGTCCACGCTGCCGGCGGGATGGCGGTGCCGTGAGCGCGATGTGAGCGCATCGGTCGACGCAAGGATGGCGCCGCCCCCGGGAATCGCCGGGCTACAGCGACCGCAGGAAGTTGACCAGGTCCTGCTTGTCGCTGGGCCCCAACGCGCGGAACCGGCCGACGACGGCGTTCGCTTCCGAGCGGCAGGCGACGCCGTCCCCGGTCAGGAGCTGGCGCTCGTCGCAATCGGAATTCGAGCTGGCGTGGGCGAGAATGGCAGCGAGCAGCCCGCCGTTCTTCGGCCCCGCGCGCCCGTCATGCAGGAAGAAGATGCGCTGGCCCACGCCCCACAGCGGCGCGGTACGGAATTCGTCCGGGCCGGCCGCGCCCTGCGAGACCTGGTCGGCGAGTCGCGGCCCCATGTGGTGCAGCGCCACATCGGTGTAGGGACGGAAGTGGACGCCGCTCTGGCCGGTGAAAATCGACTGCTCGGCGACGAGCGTCTGCGTGTGACAGAGGTTGCAGCCCACCGAAGCGAAGACCTGCGCGCCGTTCAGCTCGGAGGGCGTGCTGGTGGTGGCCGTGGGCGGCGCCAAAAGCCGCATGAAGACGGCGAAGTTGACCATGTCGGAAGACATCTGGTTGGCGCTGCCGGCGAGCGAATTCGGAGCGTCCGGGTTGTGGATGTTGGTCGAGTCTTCCGGGAGCGGGTTGAGGTTGCAGCCCGGGGAGGCGGCGCGCTTATTGGGGAAGAGATCGTTGGTCACGCCCTGCTCGACATTGTAGGCCTCGCCCGAGAAGAGGAGCAGCGACTTGTTCTGCGCCTTCCATCCGAAGCGGGTGATGGTACCGTCGTTGCCGCTTCGGTTGAACCGGCCGCGGATGCCGAGGTGCGCGCGCGCGTCGGCGGTGCTCTCCAGGTTCGCCATCAGCTCCTGGTCAGAGACGTTCTCGACGAGGCCCAGGCCATAGAGCGCGGTGGGGATGCGGAAGATGACGTTGTTCTTCGCCAGCTGCGCGGCAAAGTCGGGCTGCGCCAGCTTGCAATCGGGCGCGTCGATGCGGCCGGCGATGGTGAACAGGCCGTGCACGCCGCCGTCCTTGCTGCCGTCGGGGTTCTTGATGAAGCGCGCTTCCCGAACCGGGCCGTCCTCCAGGATGAAGGAGGGCACGGTCTGGTATTGCGCAAGCGAGATACGGTCGAGGGCAGCGAAGGCGATCTGCGGATTCGGTGTCTTCACGAAGCCGAGCCTCGGATGCGGACTGGTGCCGCCGACAGCCGGCTCGGCGTGGCAGGCGGTGCAGCTGTTGCCGTTGAAGGTGGGTCCGAGGCCGCTCGACTCCTCGATACCGCCGGAGACCGATTGCACTTCCTGGAACCGCGTGCGCGCTTCGAGGAAGAAGCTCACTTCGTCGGCGCTGAGCCCGGCGAGCGGGCCGCCCGCTCCTACCGGGCCCCCTCGGGGTCCGGGATCGATGGCGCGGGAGGCGGTGACGTCCCTGGTGACGTCCTCCCCGAGCGACGAGGACCCCGGCTGGAACGACGTTCCCGCCTGGGACGACGTTCCCGCCTGGGTGTATCCCTGCATGCAAGCGAGGTTCAATGCGAGCCAGATCGGGGCGGCGGGTGCCTTGCGTGGCATGGCGTCCTCCTGTCGCGGTCTCAGGCTTGCTTCGATCCCGTCTCCTTGCTGGTGCCTCCGGAAGTGCTCCCCTGGGAGCTCCTCCCGATGATGCGATTGGAAGCCTGAGGGCGCGCGCGGCCGCAGGATGCGACCGCAAGGCGATCCTGGAGGAAGATCGTCGCGAGATCAAAGTTACACTTGAATACATAAGTGATAGTTACATTTGAATACTTTAATCTTGTACTATCGAGAGATGGATCACGGTGGTCGCGCGTGTCTTGGATGCCTGCGTGCAATCGAGCGCCTGCGCAGACGAGTCGAACGGCGCCTGGCGGCGGTGACACGCTCGCTCGACTCTTGCGCGCGGGACCACGATGGTCCCGTTGGTCCACACTACCTGCGCTGGCGCTCGGCGCCGTCGGGCGCGACCGCCGCGTCCTCTTCGGTCATGCGGCGTGCAAGCGAGCGGCTGAGGCTCGCTCGACCGTCCTCGGTGTCACAGATTTGCGCCGGGGGTAGCGCATGGTTTATCGGCGTTGGTACGGGCTGGTCTTGATGGCGCTGGCCTGCGGCGGAAGCGCGCCGCGGCAATCGCAGAATCCAGCTCCGCGGATGCACGTTCTGACCGTCACCGTCAGCGGCGGGGGCATGGTGACGTCGTCTCCCGCCAGCATCTCGTGCACCGCCACGTGCGCGGCGAGCTTCGTCGAAGGTACCGCGGTGTCGCTCTCGGCGGCGGCCTCGACGGGCTCGACGTTCGCCGGATGGGACGGCGCCTGCTCCGGCAGCGGCGCCTGCTCGGTGGTCCTCAACTCCGACGCGAGCGTGACGGCCCGCTTCTCCGCGACCGCTCCACCTCAGCAAACGTTCGTGCTGACGGTGAAGATGAACGGGTCGGGATCGGTCGACTCGTCGCCGGCAGGGATCGCGTGCGGACAGGCATGCACGGCGACGTTCGGGGCCGGGACCCAGGTGCAGCTCGTGGCGCACGCCGCGGCCGGCTCGCTGGTTGCGCGCTGGGATGCGGAATGCCTGCCGCTGCCGGTGCCGGCGGGCGCCTGCGTGGTGCAGATGTCGAAGGACCAGACAGCGACGGCGACGTTCGAAGCGCAGCCGCCACCGCCGCCACCGGCCGACGAGTGCGCCGGACTGATGCCCGCCGCGGTGCCCTCGCCGGTCGTGGCCACGATGTCGAACCGCGACTCGTGCATTGACGCCGCCGGCGACGACGGCGTCGGGTCGTTCCTGCTCGGGTATTTCTCGGGCAGCGGACCCGTATCGCCGGCGTACGATTTCGTCCAGGTGCGCGACGGCCAGGCCGTCGTTCTCGGCCGGATCGCGCACGGCGATGAGGGCGGCTTCCAGGTCTTCAGCCAGCCTTCCGGCTTTACGGTCTTCAGCAGCGGCCCCACCGGCGGTAGCGGCATCGCAAGTTACTCACACGACGGCCAGCTGTTGTCGTCGCAAACCATCGTGAATGCTTCGCCTCCCTTCTTTCCCAGCTCAGCGGTGGGTATCGACCCGAGCGGCGGCACTGTCGCGGCGGCGCACTACCACGACGTCCAGATGGGCTGGATCACGACGTACCGGCGCTTCGACAAGTCCGGCGCGCCCGAGACTCCGGCGATCGTCATCGACCGGGCGAACAATCCCGCGGTCGGGGTCGGCGTGATCCTGTCCGGGCACGCGCTGGTCGTCGAGGTGATCGGCTCCTCGTTCGCCGGCCTCCAGGCGCGATGGTTCGCTCGCGACGGCACCGCGCTCACCGACTGGTTCCCGTTTCCGACCGACGGCATGGTGCGTTTCCTGAAAGACGGCGGCCTCGCGGTCGGAACGTTCGATCACAAGACGCGGCTCACGACATGGAAAAACCGTCTCGCCGATGGCGCGACGACGCTCGAGGCCGCGCCCGACTGGCTGCAGCAGCGCGCCGCCAACGTCTTCTTCCTCGTCCGCAACGGGAACGCCTACGCGACCTGGGCCGATGGCGCGAGGTGCGT
>VBLM01000032.1:5448-8642 GCA_005879095.1 Deltaproteobacteria bacterium | reverse complement strand
ATCTCGTCCTCGCCGCGCACTTCGATGCCGGCGTCGGTGAGCGCTTTCGCGGCGCGCCCGCGGCCGGGAACGCGGCCCTGCGCGGTGCCGGTCATCAGCGTGCCGCAACTGGGGCTGTTCTGCTTGAGGATTGCGAGCCGCGCGTCGTTCTTTTGCGCCGCTTCGACCGCCTTGCGCGCGCCGTCCTCGAATTGAGCCGTGACGTCGGCGCCGAGCGCGTCGACGACGCGGCCGTCGACCTGCCACGCCGGCGGCCGCGGGATGCCGAGACCGCCGGCGACCTCGGGACAGATGGGAACGATTTCGGCGTCGCGGAGCGCGTCGAGCACGCGCTCGTCGCGCTTGTCGCGGCCGTCGTGGCGGCAGGGAAAGCCGAGCAGACAGGCGGAGACGAGCGTCGGCATCAGTCGCTCAACTCGGGTGAGGAAAGCGTGCGGGTCGGATCGCCGGATGATCCTTTGATGCGAACGCGGCGGCCGTCGATCTCGACCCGGCCCTGGGCCATCAACGAGATCGCTCGCGGATAGCAGCGGTGCTCCTGCACCAGGATGCGCGCCGCCAGTGTCTCCTCGGTGTCGCCGTCGAGGACGGGCACCGCGGCCTGGATGACGATCGGCCCGGTGTCAGTCCCCTCGTCTACGATGTGCACCGTGCAGCCCGAGACGCGCGCGCCGGCTTTCAGGGCCTGACGGACGGCGTGCATTCCCGGGTAGGCGGGCAGGAGGGAGGGGTGGATATTTAGTATACGATTCTGAAAAGCTGACAACAGCACCGGCGTGATCAGCCGCATGAAGCCGGCCAGACAGACGAGATCGACCTGGTGCCTGCGCAGGAGGGAGACCATCTCCGCGTCGTAGGCGTCGCGGGACGGGTACGCGCCGTGCGCGAGGAGAAGGGCGGGAACGCCGGCTTCTTCGGCGCGCGAGAGGGCCCGTGCGCCCGCGACGTTGGACATGACGGCCGCCACCTGCGCGGGGATGGACCCGTGTGCGCACGCGTCGAGGATGGCCTGCAGATTCGACCCGGACCCGGAGGCGAGGATGCCGATCCGCATCATCCCTGCACGACCACCTCGGGCTCCTCGAGCCCGGGCGCCGCCTCGATGACGCCGATCGGAAAGGCCGGCAGACCGCGATTCAGCAGGGTGACGATGGCGTCGTCCGCGTCCTGATTGCGCACGACCGCGCACATGCCCACACCCATGTTGAAGGTCCGCAGCATCTCGTCCGGCGCGACGTCGCCGCGCCTCTGGATGCGCTCGAAGATCTCCGGCACCGGCCAGGAGCCGCGGCGCAGGACCGCGCGGTGCTCGGCGGGCAGGATGCGCGGAAGATTGCCGGGCAGGCCGCCGCCGGTGATGTGGGCGAAGGCGTGCACGTCGAGCGCCTCGTGCAGCGCGAGGCAATCCTTGACGTAGATCTTCGTCGGCGCGAGCAATTCGGCGGCAACGGTCTGGAGATCCTTTTCGAAGACTTTTCGCGCGAGCGAGAAGCCGTTCGAATGCAGGCCCGACGACGCCATCCCGATGACTACGTCACCGGCGCGCACGCGCGAGCCATCGAGCACGCGGCTCTTCTCGACGACGCCGACGCAGAATCCGGCGAGATCGTATTCGCCGGCGCCGTAAAAACCCGGCAGCTCCGCCGTCTCGCCGCCGATCAGCGCGCAACCGGCCTGCACGCAACCCTCGGCGATGCCTTTGATGACCTGCTCTGCCTCCGCCGCGCGCAGCCGGCTGGTGGCAAAATAATCAAGAAAAACCAATGGTTCCGCGCCGCAGACGACGACGTCGTTGACGCTCATCGCGACCAGGTCGATCCCGACCGTATCGTGCTTTCCGGCGAGGAACGCGAGCTTGAGCTTGGTCCCCACGCCGTCGGTGCCCACGACCAGCACCGGCTCGTCGTACCGCCTGGGAACCTCGAAGAGCCCGCCGAATCCGCCGATGCCGGCCAGCACTTCCGGCCGCATCGTCCGGCGCGCGTGCGGCTTGATCCGCTCGACCAGCGCGTCGCCCTCATCGATGTCCACGCCGGAATCGCGGTACGTCAGCCCCATGGGGCGCGCACCTTACCAGAGGTCACGCCGGCTGGGGCGCGATCCGGCGCGAGCGGATGGCTTCGATGGCCAGCAGGATCAGCACCGGCGCGCAGCGGGAGACGAGGTCGGATACGGTTGTCGCCTCCAGCGCCTCCTCGATCAGCTCGCGGTAGAAGGCGTGGATCACCCACACCACGCCGATGATCTTCAGCCAGCGCGGTCCGCCGAAAAAGTAGCCGAGCAGCGTCACCGCGAATCCCCAACCGAGGTGCGACAGAAACCCCTGGTCGACGAAGATCGGACCGTGCCACCCGTACGCCAACGGCTTGAAGAACGCTTCCATGGTCTCTCCTTTTCCTAGTTTAGCTGCATGACGAACGCGTCCGAAGCGGACGTGTTCCATTCGTGGCCGGCATCGAACACGACCTGTGAAAACGAGGCGCCGAGCTGCGCGTAGGCGGCCCGCGCTCCATCGGTCGCGAGCCGCTGCTCGAGCGTGCCGAAGTTCGCGTCGGAGTTGCCCCAGGTGACGAGATACCGGGCGGGCGCGGCCAGCGCGGCCAGCTCCCGGGTGGCGAGGATGATGCGCGAGCTGTAGTCGCCGCTCGAGTCGCCGGAGAGGCCGGGCAGGACCATGCAGCGATCGCTGGCGCCGTGCTGGTGCGGGCAAGTCCCGGGAAAATACGTGTCGCACGCCTGTTGCGATTGCCGGGTCTGGACGAAAGCGCCAGCGACGATCACGCCGGTCACGCGCGGATCGATCGCGCCGGCGTACATCGCCTGCCATCCGCCCAGACTCAGGCCGCCGACGAAGACCCGGCTGCGGTCGGCGCGGTAGCCGCCGTAGGTCGCGTTCAGGGCGACGCCGAGATTGTAGATGTTCTCCAGCACGTACGCGGGCGGGAGAACACCGTAATCGTGGCCGTTGGCCGCGCCGGCATGGCGCTCGCGCGGCACCGCCGACTCGCCGAACGTGCGCGCGTCCGGCGCGATGGTAATCGCCTGCGCGACGGCGGCCAGCTCGCGCGCGGCAGCGTGGTACTTGCCGCCCGGGTCGTTGCCCGTGGCTTCCTTGCCTTCGGGGCCGAGCCCGATCGGGTGGCCGTGCGTGATCAGCGCCACCGGCCGCTCCGCCGGGATCGCCGTCGTCAGAT
>VBLM01000032.1:0-5342 GCA_005879095.1 Deltaproteobacteria bacterium | reverse complement strand
AGCTCGACCGGATCGGCGGCGACCGGGATCCGTGGATCCTTCCCCGACGTCAGCTCGAGCCAGGTGACGACCGGAATGTCGAGCACGCGCGCGAGCCAGTTCCGCGTCGTCCGTTTCCATTCGGCGTTGGGATTGAACGGCCGCGGGTCGGACGAGCCCGAGCCGGGCAGCGCGGCGACGCCGTCGTCGTGGAGCGGCTCGCGGCAGAGGAGCTTTTCGCCGTCGTCGTCGATGCCGGTGACGTAGCTGTCGCTGCCGCAGATGCTGCTCTCGACACTCTCCGGCGCGCCGAACTGCGCGTATCCCCGCTCCTGGCCGTAGCAGCAGACCAGCGTCCTCGCCTCGATGTCGAGGCCGCGCGCGTACGTGCCGTCCGGGCAGGCCGGAATCCCGCTGCGGCGCGTGGAGTGATCGATGAAGCACTCCTGCATCGGATCGCCTGCGGCGCGGCAGGTGAGCCGCGGCCGACCGTTGAAGCAGGTGGCCGATTCGGTGGTGTCCGGAGTCGAAGGGAAAAGGCCGTCGGTCTGCGAGGTGAAGACCGAGGCGTCGCAAGCGAAGCAGAGCGCGAGCACGGCGGGGCTGGCGGTTCGAGCGGTCATGCTTCGCGCCAGAGCAATGGGCATGCCCTGCGCAACCGCGCGGAATTGCTCGCGGGCACGTGTCGCGCGGCTGTTACGCCGTGTGACGATCGTTACGTTCGGGCAGCGGCCGATCAGAGGAGAAACCGGCCGGCACGAAGCGTGCTGTAGCGGCCGGCATGACCCCCTTGATCGCGGCCGCGCTGCTCATCGCCGGGACCGAAGCGAACTTCCACCCGTCGACGTCACCGCCCGGCAGCGGCCACGCACACCTCACGACACCGGGCGGCGCGTACTTCGGCTCGGTGAAGATCGGACCGGCCGTTCTCGGCGTGCGCGGCGCGGTCGATCAGGTGAAGCTGATCGCCGAGCCGGGCCGGACCTGGGGCGCGCTGGTCCGCACCACGGCGACCGCGGTCGCGCGCATCCGCGTGCCGGCGCCGGATTCGATCGATCTGGCACTGCGCCTGGCCGCGACGCTCTCGGAAGCGCACGGCAGCGGCTCGCTGCGACCGATCGCCGGGAAGCGACTGGAGAAGACGGTCATCGCGGCGGCGACGGCGCGCGCCGTCGTCACCCCGCGCTGGGCGCTGACGCTGGACGCGGGCCTGCGCACCAGAGGGGCCCACTGGGTCGAGACCGCCAGCCTCTTCGGCACCGTCCTAGCGCTCGGTCTCTATTGAAGCAGTTGGCCTGACGCCTGAAGCCTGAGGCCTGAAGCCTCCCTCCTGGTGTACGCTGCCTCCCTTCGGGAGACGACAAGCATGCAACGGGTCTGGCGCTGGCTCAAGCGCGTCAACGCATTCCGTATCGGCCTGTTTTCGGGCCTTTTTTTCGCCGCGCTCCAGGTGCTGCAGATCGCCGGCCGCGCCGATGTGCCGATCCTCACCAAGATGGAGCAGGCGCTCGTCGATCTGCAGTTCCGCCAGCGCGTCAAGCTCAACCCGCAGCAGACGAGCGGGCGCGTCGTCATCGCGGCGGTGGACGAGGCGGCCATCGCCAAGTTCGGCCGCTTCCCGTGGGACCGGCGGGTGATCGCCTCGCTGATCGACAAACTCAACGAGCAGTCCGTCACCGGCATCGGCTTCGACATGAGCTTTTCCGACGAAGATCTCGGCGCGCGCTTCGCGGGCGCCAAACGGTACCGGAAACGCTTCGAAGACATTTCCCTGGCGTCGCCGCGGAACAGGAGCTCGGTCGAGCACTTCGGAGAAGCGGAGTCGGACATCGCCGGCGCGGCTTCGGCGGTGCAAAGTCTGGCGCGAAAGCTGAACGGCCACCAGAAGCTGGCCGACTCGCGCAAGCTCTTCGAGGAACTGATCAAGCAGCACGAGGAGTACGCGGCCGAGCTCGATCACGACCTGGGCGGCCTCGATCCCGACCAGGTGATGGGCGAGTCGGTGGCGCGGGCCGCCGGCAAGACCGTGATCGGGTGGGTGGCGCTCACACAGGGTGAGATGACCCTGTCGGAAGTCGAGGCGGAGGAGCACGTCAAGCGCATCGAGCGCTCGCAGATCCACGCGCCGGAATACCGCGAGCAGCTGGTCGACGGCGGCGAGCGCGTGACGCCCTCGCCCAAGACCTGGGTCAAGGAGTACGCGGGCCTGCGCGCGCCGCTGCTGCCTATCGCCAAGGGTGCGCAATGGTTCGGTTATTTCAACGCGCTGCCGGACGCCGACGGCGTCATCCGCCACGCCGCGCTGGCCCTTCAAGTCCGCGGTCGCTACTTCCCTTCGCTCGACACGGCGCTGACCGCCATCGCGCTGGGCGTGAAGCCCCAGGACGTCACGCCGGTCACGACCAACGCGACCGACGGCGAGATCCTCGAGGTCGACTTCGGCGGCAAGCGCAAGGTTCCCACCGACGCGCGCGGGCTGATGGAGATCAACTACTTCGGCAAGGATCAGTCGTTCGAGAACCTGTCGATCGCCGACATCATGGACGGCAAGTACGACGGGAAGCTGAAGGACAAGCTGGTGCTGATCGGCGCGACCGCGCAGGGCACGTTCGACCAGCGAGTCACGCCGCTCAACAAGATCACCGCCGGAATCGAGACGCACGCCAACGCCGTCGAGACGATCCTGAGCCAGCGCTACCTGCGCCGCGGCCCGGTGGTGGAGGCGTTCGAGGTCGTGTTCCTCGTCGCGCTGGCGCTGATCTTCGCCTTCCTGTTTGCCAAAGTGAAAGTGCAGTACGCGCTGCCGCTGGTGGCCGTCTCGGCCGTCGTGGTCTGGGCGGGCGCGACGGGCGCCTTCTGGTCCGGCTACGACGTCTTCGCCGCGCTGCCGCTGGTCGAGCTGGGCGCGATGTTCGTGCTGGTCACCGTCTACCGCTATGCGACCGAAGAGCGCGACAAGCGCGCGCTGCGCAAAGCGTTCCAGCTCTACCTGAACCCGGAAGTGATGGAGGAGATGCTCGAGGACCCGGCCGCGCTCCAGCTCGGCGGCAAGGACGCGGAAGCGACCGTCATGTTCGCGGATATCCGGGGATTTACGACCATTTCCGAGCAGCTCTCAGCGCAGAACGTGGTCCATCTGATGAACGAGATCTTCTCGCCGATGACCGACAACATCTTCGAGAAGCGGGGGACGCTCGACAAGTACATCGGCGACTGCGTGATGGCCTTCTTCGGCGCGCCGGTGCAGACCGAGCTGCACGCGGCCAACGGCTGCGACGCAGCCTTGTTGATGGTCGAGACGCTCGGGCGGCTGCGCGAGAAGTGGCACATCGAGGAGCCGGATTTGCCCGACGTCGACGTCGGCATCGGCCTCAACTCCGGGCACATGGTGGTCGGCAACATGGGCTCGCACCAGCGCTTCAACTACACGGTGATGGGCGACAACGTGAACCTCGCCAGCCGGATCGAGAGCCTGAACAAGGAGTACGGGACGCGGATCCTCGTCTCCGAGCCGACGCTGGCCGCCGCGCGCAAAGGCTTGAAAGATGAGGCTGCCTACACTGTGCGCGAGCTGGATTCAGTGCGCGTCAAGGGCAAGAAGGAGCCGGTGCGGCTGTTCGAGCTGCGCCGCCGCGGGCAGGCGACGACCGAAGAGCTGCCGCTGCTCAGCGGATACGCCGAGGCGCTGGCCCTCTACCGCACGCAGAAATTCGGCGAAGCGGGCGTGATGTTCGAGTCACTGCTGACCCGTTTTCCCGGCGATGGACCGTGCACGCTCTTCGTCCGGCGCTGCGAAGAAATGATGCAAAATCCGCCGGGCCGCGAGTGGGATGGCGTCTTCAAGATGGAGCACAAGTAGGCTTCACGGCGTGACGTTCATCACGGTCAGTTAAATTGACCCACACGCGACTGCACTGATAGGAATTCCACATGGCGGGCGAGGACGCGCTCTTCCAGCGATTCGGCAAGGAGTTCAAGCGCGGCGACGTGCTCTTCAAGGAGGGCGACGTCGGCAAGGAGATGTACGTCATCCAGGCCGGCAAGGTGAACATCACCAAGAAGGTCCGCGATACCGAGAAGATCCTGGCCACGCTGGGTGCGGGCGAATTCCTCGGCGAGATGGCCATCCTGAACAACAAGCCGCGCTCGGCCGGGGCGGTGATGGCCGAGGACGGAAAGCTCCTGGTCATCGATCCCAAGACGTTCGAAGCGATGATCCGCGGGAACGTCGAGATCGCGGTCCGCCTGATCAAGAAGCTCTCCGACCGCCTCCAGGAGGCGGACGAACAGATCGAAAACCTTTTGTTGCGCGACCCGAACAGCCGGGTCGTCCACCACCTGCTGCAGATCGCCACCAAGCGCGGCAAGGACACGGCGCAGGGCAAGCTGATCGCGGTCAACCTCGAAGAGCTGCACGGCCGGATGGGCCTCACCAAGGACGAGGTCCAGGAGGCGGTTTCGAAGACCGCCAAGGCCCGCATCATCGCAGTCGTGCCGGAAGGAATCGTCGTCCCCGACGTCGGCAAGATGCAGAAATATCTCGACTTTCTCGAGATGAAAGAAAGGTTCGGGGACTAGACGCGTGAAAATCCGGGTCCTCGGCGCTCATGGTGGCGAGCTTCCGGGATTCCGGACGACGTGTTTCCTGCTCGACCAGAAGCTGTGCGTCGACGGCGGGGCGATCACCGCGACCTTGAAGCTGGACGAGATCCTCAAGATCGACGACATCTTCCTCACCCACTCGCACTTCGATCACGTGAAGGACGTGCCGCTGATGACCGATCTGCTGGTCGGGCATCGGAAGACGCCGGTGGTGGTCCACGGGCCTGCCGAGACCATGGAGGCGATGGACAAGGACGTCTTCAACAACCGGGTGTGGCCGGATTTCCGGGTGATTCCGACCAAGGAAAAGCCGGTCCTCTCGTTCGACGTGATGCCGATCCACAAGCCGGTGACGTGCCAGGGCCTGAAGATCCGCGCCATTCCGGTGCACCATCCGGTGTATTCGGTCGGGTACATCATCGAGGGGAAGTTCGGCGCCATCGCTTTTTCCGGCGACACCGGGCCGACCGACGAGCTGTGGCGGGCGATCAATGCCACGCCGAATCTGAAGGCAGTGTTTCTCGAGCTTTCCTTCCCCAACACGATGCAGTGGCTGGCGGACATTTCCGGCCATCTCACGCCGAAGACGGTGATGAGCGAGCTTTCCAAGCTCGACCGGCGGGGCGCGAAGGTCTACCTCTACCACCTCAAACCCGCGGTCATCGACGAGGTAAAGTCGGAAGTGCGGGCACTGAAGAAGGACTTTCTCCACGTCTGCGAGCTGGACGAGGTCTACACCATCGTCTGAAGGGCCATGCTCA
>VBLM01000266.1 GCA_005879095.1 Deltaproteobacteria bacterium | reverse complement strand
CCGATCACGATGCTGAGGAAGATGATTACAGGAAGCAGCGGAATCAGCGGAATCCCGACGATGGAGATGGCCAGCAGCACGATCAGCGGGAGCAGGAGCAGCCAGCAGAGGAACCCGACGGTGAAGCTGCGCACCGGATTCTCGAACATGGCGAACCCGACGTTGCGCACGCGGTCCGGCCACATCCGCAGGACGAGCAGGCCGACCAGGTAAATGAGCGCGAAGAGCGCGATGGTGGGGAAGAGACCGAACGGACCGAGGCCGGTCAGCCAGCCGCGGTGCCTGGAGGTGCTGCCGCCGAAGAGCTTGCCCACACCCACCTGCACGTGCTCACCCATCACCTGCGCGCCGCGGGCCACGTCGACCGAGCCGAGCACCGCGACGGCCTGGCCCATCACCAGCGCGCCCTCGTCGACGTTGACGCTGCCGGCAACCGCGACGGCGTCGCCCTGCACGACGCTGCCGGCTTCCAGCTCGACCGAGCCGCCGACGCAGACGACGTCGCCCTGCACGACCTTGCCGGCGGGCACCGTCAGGTCGCCTTGGAAGACCTTGACCATGTCCCGCCCGCGCTGCAGTCCGCGATGTCCGGAGTGCCGCATGTGGCGCGACGACTCGGTCCGCTCGATGAGCATCCCGGCCGTGTGCGGGTCGGGCGAGGCCACCACGACCAGCTTGTCGTTCTTGAGCACGCCCATCGCGCCGCCCTCTTTGAGCACCTGCCGCAGCGCCTCGCGCGAGTCGACGTTCCTGAGATCGATGTCGATCTTCTCCTTCGGCGCGCCGACCAGCGTCATCGACCAGCCCGACGTCTGCGCGATGCTGTGCAGCGCCTCGACGGTGGGGAGGTCTCTGCCCTTGAGCGTGATCTTCACGGGCGTCGTTCGCACCCCGCCCACGATGCCGAAGGTAGGCGGCGTCGGGGGCGTGGGCGGCGTCGGCGCCGTCGGAGGAGTTGGCGGGGTCGGTGGAATGACTTCCAGCTCGGTGTCGGTGTCAGAATCCGAGCCGGTATCCTCGTCGTCAGGGTCCTCGCCCGACGTCACCTTGACAATCACGTTGCCGGCCACGCGGTCGAAGACCCGGTGCATCACGCTGGGGCCGCCGAAGTGGCTTCCGAGCAGCAGGCTGAGGAACAGGCTCGTCATCGATTAAGTCTCGACGCGCGCGTAGGTAGGGCGCAGCGTCCGCGAGAGCGCGATCAGAACGACTGCGAAGAGCACGAACGCGCCGATGCCGAGCGGCAGCCGCATGGCGGTGAAGACCGGCCCCAGGACGCCGATGACGGTGCGGGCGGTGGCGAAGTCGTCGACGAGCTTGCCGATCTGCAGCGAGAACGCCCAGCCGACCACGGCGAAGACGGCGAGCGCGGCGGCCGGCACCGCGGCCAGAAGCGTGTGGCGGCGCGACGTCAACTGGGCCTCGCGCACTTCGACGGCGGCAAGAACGGTGGCGGTGAAATCCAACGGCGTCGCCGGGTCCCTCAATGCCGAGAGACGCGTCGAGAGCGCCGACCAGCCGGTGAGCTCCCTGCCGCACTCGGCGCAGCCGTCGCAGTGCTCGCGCGCCGCCAGCCCTTCCGGTCCGCGCAGCGTGCCATCGGCCAGGCCCTGCAGCTGGGTGTCGGTGAGGTGCTTCATGAAAAGTGCTCCGAAAGCTTCGTCTTCAGTTCCTTCCGCGCGCGGTGCAGCCAGGTCATCACGGTGCCCATCGGCACCCCCAGCGTCTGCGCGATCTCTGCATAACTCCGATGCTGGACGTGGAACAATGCGATCACTTCCCGATAGCGTGGCGGCAGGGCGGCGACGGCGCGGTCGAGGTCGCGCTGCGCCTCCTGCTCCTGCACGGCGCTCTCGCCGGTCATGGCGAAATGATCCTGCAATTCCGGTGCGACGCCCGGTTCGGGGTCCTCGCCACGGGGCTCCAGCGCCAGCGTGGGGCGCCGGCGGCGGAGCAGGTCGATGCAGTGATTGCGGGCGATGCGCAGCACCCAGGCGGCGAATGGCTGGCGGGCGTCGAAATCGCGGATGCCGGTGTAGGCGCGGACGAACGCTTCCTGAGCGGCGTCGCGCGACTCTTCACTGGTACCGAGAAGGCGGCAGCAGAGACCGTACACGGACTGTTTGTGCTTCTCGACCAGCCGCGCAAAGGCGGCCTTGTCGCCGGACGCGGCCGAGCGCGCCCATTCCGCCTCGTCGGCGGGGCACGCAGGCCGGACCAGGTCGGTGGAGGGCGCCAAGGGAAAGGGGAGCGAGAGTGCCGTGTCCACGGGTGCTTCTACGGGTTTGCGGGCGACTGTATTTCAGAAAAGGTGCATCCGCCGCTCGATCAGGAGCGCGGCAAGGGCCAGGGCGAGGGGAAGGAAGGTGCAGAGCGCACCCAGGCCCAGAAAGCGGCCAAACGGGATTTTACCCTTGTTTCCAGCCAGTTCGAGCACGATCAGGTTGGCTACCGAGGCGACGGGGGTGAGGTTTCCGGCCAAGGTCGATACCAGCGCCAAAGAGAGCCAGGAGAGGTGTGGATCGGCCAGTTTCGGGATCCAGTGGGCCGCCAGCAGCACGAACGGGACATTGCTGAGCAGCTGGCAGGCGGCAATCGTGAAGGCGCCGAACCGGAACGTCTGCTGCACTGCGTTATCGCCCAGGAAGGGCGCGATCGCGCCGTGGATTTTTTCGGTGATGCCGGCTTCGGCCACGCCGTGGGTCACCACGAACAGACCGGCGAAGAAGAGCAGCAGCGTCCCGTCCACTTGCGCGAACATCTCTTTTGGCGGCACACGCGATGCGGCGAGGAGCAGCGCGCCGCCCGTCATCGCAGTCCAGGCCAGGCTGTAGCCGAGGAGAAAACCGGTCAGAACGAACGCCAGCGCGCCGACGCAGAGCACGGCCAGAGTTCGATCCAGCGGCGGAGGCGGCACGTTGATGCTCAGCTTCCGTTTCGTCAGTTCCCTACGAAAAGTAAGTAAGAGGATGATCAGTACGCTCGCGAGCGAGAGCAGCGCGGGCAGCAGCAACGCTTTCGAGAACTGCCGGTACGAGATCCCGCTCAGGGTCCCGATCAACATGTTCTGCGGGTTGCCCGTCAGGGTCGCGACGCTGCCTGCGTTGGAGGCGAAGGCGAGCGCCAGCAGGTAAGGCAAGGGCGGCAGCGCAGCCGCATCGATCAGCGCGACGACCAGCGGCGTATACATCACGCAGATGGTGTCGTTGACGAAGAGCGCCGACAGCACTCCGGCAGTCAGGACCAGTACCGCCAGCAACGTCTGCGGCCCGTGCGCCGTGCGAAGCGCGGCCCAGCTGATCCAGCGGAAGATGGCCGCGCGCGCCATCACGCTGGTGATCACCATCATGCCGAGCAGCAGGACGAGCGTGTCCCAGTTGATCGCGTCGCGGTAGACCTCGACCGGCGTGACGACGCCGCAGGCGACCATCGCCACCGCGCCCGCGACCGCCCCGCCGGGACGATCGAGCTTGAGGAAGGGAAGCTCGGCCCCGATCAGGAAGACGTACGTCGCGATGAAGATGACGAGCGCCGTGAGCACTTCGCACAGGTCAAGCATGTATGCGACAAATGGGCAATGTTCCCGACTTATCCGGACCTGAACGGCCGCACCGCGCTGGTGACCGGCGCGTCCAGCGGCATCGGCCGCGGCATCGCGCTCGCGCTGGAGACGCAGGGGATGCGCGTGGGCGCGGGCTGTATCGAGCTGGTGAACGCTGCGCGCGCGGCGCTCGGGAACATCGACTTGCTGGTGCACTCGGCGGGCATCTTCAACGCGGGAGCGATTGAAGAGATCACTTCAGAGAAGCTGGAAGAGATGTTCCGCGTGAATACCTACAGCGCGTTTTATCTGGTGCGCGAGCTGCTCCAGGCGGGCCTCAAGAACGTCGTGCTGATCGGCAGCACCGCCGGGCAGCGCGGCGAGCAGGGCCATTCGCACTACGCGGCCTCGAAGGGCGCGCTACAGTCGATGATGATGTCGCTCGCGGTCGAGCTGGCGCCGCGCGTGCGCGTCAATCTCGTCTCGCCCGGCTGGATCCGGACGCCGATGGCGGAGGAGGCGTTGAAACGGATCGGGCCCGCGCTGGAGGGGATGAAGCCGAACCGGCGCGTCGGCGAAGTCGAGGACGTGGTCAACGCGGTGCTCTACCTCGCGAGCGCTGCGGCGTCGCACCTGATCGGGCAGGACATCGGGGTCTCCGGTGGCGCGCTGCTGGTCGTGCCCCGAGGGCAGGTGAAACCGACTTGAAGCTCTCGGCGCGCGAGATTCGCTCCCGGGCTGTCGAGGCGCGCGCTCATTACGCGCGTTGCGATCTCTGCGCGCACGACTGCCGCGTCGATCGTACGCACGGGCCGGCCGGCGTCTGTCAGGAGGGCGACGGCCTGTTTCTCGCCGGCGCGGGCGTGCATTTCGGCGAAGAGCCGCGGCTGGTGCCGTCGGGGCTGATCCTGATCGGCGGCTGCAACCTCGCCTGCCAGAGCTGCGAGACGTATGAATTCTCGCTCGAGCGGCGCGGGCTGGTGAAGACGACGCCGCCCGAGCTCGCCTCGCTGCTGCTCGATCTGGAAAAGCGCGGCGCCCGCAATGCCAACTTCGTCACGCCGACGCACGTCCTGCCGGCGCTGCTGGAGGGGCTCGCCATCGCGGCCGACCACGGCTTTTCGCTGCCGGTCGTCTGGAATTGCGGCGGATACGAGAGTCTCCCCGCCCTGCGATTGCTCGAAGGTATAGTAGATATCTGTCGGGCTGCAAGTCGTACACCGCCGCGCTGCGGGAAAGCCTCGCCGAGATGACGCGCCAGGTCGGACCGGAAAACGTGATCGTCCGTCACCTGGTGCTGCCGGGCGGCGTGGCCTCGCCGGAAAAGGTGATGCCGCTGATCGCCGGCGTCTCGAAGGATCTCGCCGTCAACGTGATGTCGCAATACCGCCCGGTCTACCGTGCGTTGCGCTTTCCGGTCATCGCCCGCGGCGCGCATCCCGAGGAAGTCCGCGCCGCTGTTTCGGCAGCGAACTGTGCCGGCTTGCGCAACGTTCTGGTCGACGGGATTTAAGGTAGATTCCGCGCAATGCGGCCTCCCATCGAGCTCGGCGAAGCGCCTGCGCAGGCCGTGCTCGATGGCGCGGTCGGTCTCGCGCTCGCGACCGGCGTGCCGCTGCGGCTGCAGGGGCCGTTGAACGGCGCCGATCTGGCTCTGGTGCTGGCGGCGGCGAAGCTGGGCGGAGAAATCGACGCTGCAGCGCTCTCGAAGCCGGGCGCGACCGAGCTGTCGCTGCCGCACCCGCGGGCCGGAATGCATGTGCTCGACCTGCAGGCGCCGGGAGCGGTCGCGCGGGCCCTGTGCACGCTCTCGTGGCCGCTGGCGCTGCTCGGCAAACCGAGTGAGCTTCGGCTGCGCGGCCCGAATCACTCGGAGGGCTCTCCCACCTTTCACGACCTGCGGCTCGGCTGGGCGCCGGTGGCGGGACAGTTCGGGCTCAAACTATCGCTCGAGCTGGCCCAGGCCGGATTCGGCGGCGACGACGGCGAACTGGTGGCCACGCTCGATCCCGCGCCGGCGCTGACGCCACTGCACCTGGTGCACCGCGGAATTCTCCGGCAAGTCTCGGTAGTTGCGGCGGTGGCCGGCGGCCGGCACGAGGCCGCTCTCGAAGCGGCGGAGCAGGTCGTCAAGGCGATGCGCCGCCAAGGCGTGCTGGCCGAGGCCGAACGCGTGCCGCTGCCGGCGCCGGGACGCAGCCGCTGGGCGATCACCGCCACCGCCGAATTCGAGCATTGCGTGGTCTCGGTGTCCGAGCTGGGGCCGGCGGACGCGCTCGGCGGGGGCGACGTCGGGCAGCGGGTGGCACAACGCCTGGCCAGGTTTCTCGAGCGGCGCGGCGCCGTCGACGCGTCGACCGCGGAACGGCTTCTCCTGCCCTCGCTCCTCTGCGCGGCCGGCCTCGGCGCGCGCGCCGGGACGCCGCCGAGCTGCCATTACACGACCAGTGAAATCACGGCGGGTCTGCTCGAGCTGGCGACCATCGCCCGCCAGGCGCTGCCGGTGCGCGCGGTCGTCGACGGCGCGCAGGGCGAGGAGGGCGTGATCGTGGCCGCACCGAGCGGTCCGTGATCGTCGTTGTCTGCGCCGCCATCTTCGATCTGATCCTCTCCGGCGGACGCGTAGTCGACGGCACC
>VBLM01000264.1 GCA_005879095.1 Deltaproteobacteria bacterium | reverse complement strand
TCCACGACATCGTGCGGCGGCACCTGGTCGCGTATCCGTCGCTGGAAAATTTTTCCGACAAGGTCGCGATCCAGCTGAACGACACGCATCCGGCGGTGGCGATTCCGGAGCTGCTGCGCATCTTCGTCGACGAGCACGGCATCCCCTGGGAGCGCGCCTGGGAGCTGACGCAGCATACCTTTGGCTACACCAACCACACGCTGTTGTCGGAGGCGCTCGAGACCTGGCCGGTCGAGCTGTTCCAGCGCCTCTTGCCGCGGCACCTGACCATCATCTACGAGATCAACCGGCGCTTTCTCCGGCAGGTGATGAACCGCTTTCCCTACGACGAGCCGCGCATCGCGCGGATGTCGCTGATCGACGACGCCGGCGGCAAGCGCATCCGCATGGCGTACCTCGCGGTCGTCGGATCGCACTCGGTCAACGGCGTCGCCGCCCTGCACACCGAGCTGTTGAAGGCAGATCTCTTGAAGGACTTCAACGAGATGTTCCCGGAGCGGTTCAACAACAAGACCAACGGCGTGACGCCGCGGCGCTGGCTGCTGGCGGCGAATCCGCTGCTCGCCGACGCGATCACCGCCCGCATCGGCGAAGGCTGGATCACGCACCTCGACGAGCTGCAGAAGCTCGCGCCGCACGCCGACGATCCCGTCTTCCGCGACGAGGTGCGCGGGATCAAGCAGCGCAACAAGGACCAGCTGGCGCGCTACATCGAGACGGAGAACAAGATCGCGGTCGATCGGAATTCGCTCTTCGACGTGCAGGTCAAGCGGCTGCACGAGTACAAGCGGCAGCTGCTCAACGTGCTGCACGTGATCGCCCTGTACCTGCGGGTGAAGAAGAACCCCGAGCTGGCGTTGGTGCCGCGCACGTTCGTCTTCGGCGGGAAGGCCGCGCCGGCGTACTCGACCGCCAAGCTGATCATCAAGCTGATCAACTCGGTGGCGGGCGTGGTCAACGCAGATCCACAAGTAAACGAGAAGCTCAAGGTCGTCTTCCTCGCCAACTACCGGGTCTCGCTGGCGGAACGGATCTTCCCGGCCTCCGACCTGTCCGAACAGATCTCGACCGCCGGCAAGGAAGCGAGCGGCACCGGCAACATGAAGTTCGCCCTGAACGGCGCGCTGACCATCGGCACGCTCGACGGCGCCAACATCGAGATCCGCGACGAGGTCGCGCCGGAGAATTTCTTCCTCTTCGGGATGACCGCGCAGCAGGTCTCCGATCTCTGGAAACAAGGCTACCGGCCGCGCGATCACTACGAGCAGAACGCGGAGCTGAAGGGCGTGCTCGATCTGATCTGGTCGGGCTTCTTCGAGCCGGAGCATCCGGACACGTTCCGGCCGCTGGTGCAGTCGCTGCTCGATCAGGACCCGTACATGCTGCTGGCCGATTTCCAGTCGTACGTGGACTGCCAGGCGCGCGTCAGCGAGGCTTTTCTCGACAAGGATCGTTGGACGAAGATGGCGATCCTCAACATCGCGAAGATGGGGAAGTTTTCCTCGGATCGAACGATCCGCGAGTACGCGGGAGAGATCTGGCGCGCCGCGCCGGTTCCTTTGTAGATGAACCTCGGAAAGCTGCTGCGGTCGTGGTTCACGCCGGCGCCGAAGAAGGTGCGCCTTCCGGACGACCCGCGGCTCGCTGCCGATCCGTGGCTGGGCGGGACGTTCGCGCGGCTGGGCGAGCGCTACCGGCTCGCGCCCGATGGCTCGCAGGTGCTGCGGCGCACCGGCCGCGCGCGGTTCAACCCGATGCCGGTGTGGCTGCGGTCGGCGGACCACATGGTCCGCGGCGATTACGAAGTGCGCGGCGACACCGCGGCGTCTCGCGCCCTGCTCGACGAGCGCGTCGGCGGCCGGTTGTCGGCGCTGGGCCTGGCCTCGACTGGCGACGCGATCGAGGAGTGGGCCGGCAGCGTGCTCACCCGCCATTACGAGGGCCGCTGCGAGTCGCCCGAGCAGGCCGCAGCCGCGGTGCGGTTCATCTGCGAAGAATCGGAGACGCAGGTCAACCTGGCCGCCGAGCCGTGAACGTCCTCG
>VBLM01000262.1 GCA_005879095.1 Deltaproteobacteria bacterium | reverse complement strand
ACATGCCGGACCTGATCGCGCTCGCGCGCAAGCTGCCGGTCGCGGAGCTGCCCGAGCATGCGCGGCTTTACGCGCTGTATCGCTCGTTGCGCGATCGGGCGATGACGGGCGCAAGCGTGCGCGAGGTGGAAGAGTTCGCGCGCCTGCCTCGCGTGCAGATCGATCCGCTGCTCTGGGCGCCGGCGCTGCAGCTGGCGGCGTACGTGCACGGCGCGCGCGGCGAGTGGCGCGAAGTCCAGAGGTACGACGCCTCGATCGCGGGCGCCTGCAAGGTGCGCGGCTGCTCGATCGCCAACGAGGCCATCGCGCTCGACGATCTGGCCGACGTCGCGCAGCGGGACGGCGACTACGCGGCCGCGCGCAGGTTCCAGGATCGCGCGGAAAAACTGCTGGCGGCGATCGACGAGCCGCTGCTCCTCGCCGAGCTGCATCGCAAGCGCGCCCTGATCCTGCACGAGGAGAATCGGCGCGAAGAAGCCGCGCGGGCGATCGTGCTCGCGGTCCGCGAGCTTTCGGCGTTCGCGGTCGACGGGCGCGGGAAGGCGGCGCTCGCGGTGGCGCTCGAGCAGGCGGCCATCATCGCCGAGCGGGACCAGCGCCATGCGGAGGCAGAGCTCAGTCAGGCGGCGATCGATTTCGCGCGAGCCGCTGGCGACCGCGACCTGGAAGTCGACGCCGCGGCGCACCTCGCCGCGAACGCGGCTGCGCGCGGTGAGGACGCTCGAGCGCAGCTGCAGGCCGAGATCGCGCAGCTTTTGCAGAGCGGGCATTCGCCGTTCGTCCTCCTGCGGCTGCTGGCGGAGGCGCAGCTCGCGCACGGCGACGCGACGGGCGCGCTGGCGACGGCGGAGAAGGGTCTGGCCGCCACGCCCGGCCGCGAATGGAGCGGCGTGCAGCTGCACCTCGTCCATGCGCGGGCGCTCGAAGCGCTCGGCCGCGACCCGGGCGACGAGCTGTCGCGAACGCTCGACGAGGTTGCCCGCGATCCCGGCGAAAACGCCGCCGAGATGCTCGAGGAGACGAGCGATCTGCTCGACGCGGTCTCGCGCTCGGCCAAGACCGCGGACGAGCTGGCCTTGCCGCTCGACAAGCTTCGCGCGGCCGCTCTCGGCATCGTCCCGGTTTCCGCGGGGTGGTCGCGATCGCTGCCGAAAGGGACCTGCGTGAACGTCGCCGTCGGAGCGGTGCAGAAGACCGCCGGCGAGGAATGTATGGAGGTGTGGACATTCGCCGCCGACTTTCGCGCTGCGCCGCGCGTGGTGACGTCGCTGTCGCGGCTGCTGGCGCCGGAGCCGGAAGGTCCGCCGAAGAGCGCGCTCTTCGTCTCCGCGCAGACCACCGGCGACATCGCCGCCGTGGCGACCGCGCTGCCCGGCGCGGCCCGGGAGATCGAAGCGCTGCGAAAGATCGCAACCGTGACCGAGGTGTCCGGCGAGCGCGCCACGCCGGAGATGGCGCTGCGGCTCGCGCCGGGCGAGGATCTACTGCATTTCGCGGTGCATGGATTCGAAGCTGGCTTCCTGCAACTGGCGGGCGAGGGCGGGCGGCTGGCGGCACGCGATATCGCCGATCTGAAGCTGGCGCGCGCGCGCGTCGTGCTCTCGGCCTGCGAGTCGGCGGCGCCGGGCCCGCGCGGCGTGGCCTGGGCCTTCGCGCGCGCCGGTGCGTCGGCGATCGCGGCCGCACAGGGAAAAATCGACGACGCCGCCGCCGCGAGGTGGTCGGAACGTTTCTACGCAGCCCTTGGAAACGGCAGGACGTTTTCGCAAGCGGCGCGCGAGGCGGAAAAAGACTCTCCCACAGCGCGCTTCATCGTGGTGAAGTAGAGCCCATGTCCCAGCTCGACAACGTCGCGGAGCGAAGCATCACCTTTCTCTTCACGCGCTGCCAGGCGCACCTCGACGGACCCGACCTGGTCATCGCCGTCCCCGCGCCGCAGGTCACCTGCCGCGCGGCGGGTGGGCGCGGGCTGCACTGGAGGAAACAGGCGGCGCATCCGCATGCGGTGGTGATCGATTGCGAGCCCGGCCAGCGGCGGCGCGCCGATCGCACCGAGTACCCGGTCTCGCAGGCCTATCCGCAGGCGGTGGAATTCCGCTTCCGCGGCGGAGTCTGGTACGGCCGCGTGCCATTGCGCGGCCACTGGGCGCTGTGGTCCTCGTCGAGACTACGTACGCTGCGGCCGAACAGGCCGCGCAGCCGCAGGACGACCGTTCATACAAGAACGGCGGCGGCGGGGTGAACGGCCCGCACCTGCCTTATCCTTGAGAGCGTGGTAAAGGAGCCGCCATGCCGCGGATGGTGAAGTGCGTGAAGCTCGGCAAGGAGCTGCCCGGGCTCGAGTTCAAGCCGTTCAACAACGAGTTGGGCCAGCGCATCTACGACAGCGTCTCGCAGGAGGCGTGGAAGATGTGGCTGGAGCACTTCAAGATGATCATGAACGAGTACCGGCTCGCGGGCGGGTCGGAGCAGGCCAACCAGGTCCTCTTCGATCAATGCGAGAAGTATTTCTTCGGCGAGGGCGCGCAGCTACCGCCCGATTACAAGCCTCCAGCAGCAAAAGGATGATCCTTTTAGTTTCCTGTTACGAGCTCGGCCGCCAGCCGGTGTCGGTGGCGAAGGCGCTGGCCGCGCTGGAGCAGGCCGGATTCGAAACCGCAGTCCAGGACGTTTCGCTCGAACGGCTCTCGCCCGAGCTGGTGCGCAAGGCGGAGCTGGTGGCCATCTCCGCGCCCATGCACACCGCGCTGCAGCTCGGCGTGCGCGTGGCGTCGAAGGTCCGGCAGGAGAATCCGGCCGCGCGCGTCGCCTTCTTCGGGTTGTACGCGGCGCTCAACGCGGAGCACCTGCTCGAGCGGCACTGCGACTCCGTGGTCGGCGAGTCGAGCGAAGACCTCGTCGCGCTGGCACGCGGGGATCGGACCACGATGGCGCTCCCCCGCACGCGCGATAATACGCTGCCGTCGCGCGGCGCGCTTCCGGTGCTCGATCGTTACGCGCGGCTGGAAGTCTGCGGCGAGACGCGCATCGCCGGCGCGGTCGCGGCCTCGCAGGGCTGCAAACATCTGTGCAGGCATTGCCCGATCGTTCCCGTCTATCGCGGCAGGTTCGTGGCCGTCCCGATCGAGGCGGTGATCGCCGACGTCGAGCAACAGGTGGCTGCGGGTGCGCAACACGTCACCTTCACCGATCCCGACTTTCTCAACGGGCCGACGCACGCGCTGCGCGTAGCGCGCGAGCTGGCCCGCCGATTTCCGCAGATCACGTTCGACGCGACGATCAAGATCGAGCACCTGCTGCAGCATCGCGAGGTGCTCCGCGAGTTGGTGAAGTGCGGCCTCCTGTTCGTCACCAGCGCGGTCGAATCGCTCAACGACGACGTGCTGCGCCGTCTCGACAAGGGCCACACCGCCGCCGACGTACCGCTCGCGCTGCGGGCCGTGCGCGAGGCGGGAGCCGAGCCGCGGCCGACGTTTCTGCCCTACACACCGTGGTCGCGGCTGGAAGACGTGCCCGCTCTGTTCGACTTCGTGGATGAGCACGATCTCGACGTCGATCCGGTTCAGTTCACGCTGCGCCTCCTGATTCCGCCCGGCTCGCT
>VBLM01000261.1:4294-5535 GCA_005879095.1 Deltaproteobacteria bacterium | reverse complement strand
TCAGCGTGATCAGCTTCTCGCTCCTGCGCCCGCTGCCGTTCCCCGAGGCGGATCGGCTGCTGCTGATCAGCGAGCACATGCCGTCGTTTCCCGAGGCCTCGGTCGCCTGGCTCAACTTCGCCGACTGGAAGGCGCAGCTCCCGCCCGACCTCTTCAGCCACTTCGCCGCCGTGCGCCGCGAGAGCTTCAACCTGGTGGGCGACGGCGAGCCGGAGCGCGTCCTCGGCCGCATGGCGAGCGCAGACCTCCTGCCGGAGTTCGGCGTCCAGCCCGCCCTCGGCCGACTGTACGGCCCGGACGACGACAAGCCAGGCGCGCCCCGTACTGTGGTCCTCATGCACGGCCTTTGGGAACGCCGATTCGGCGGCGACCCGAACATCATCGGCAAGTCGATCCAGCTGAGCGGCGACAGCTACACCGTGATCGGCGTGCTGCCCAAGGACTTCCGCTTCCTCTCCGGCGCCGACCTCTTCGTGCCGCTCGCGCTGTTCGCCGATCGCTACCAGGAGCGCGGCAGCCATCCCGGCCTCTACGGCTTCGCCCGGATGAGGCCGGGAGTGACCATCCCGCAGGTCCAGAAAGCGTTCGACGCCGTGTCGCGCCGTCTCGGCGAGCTGTATCCCGACTCCAACAAGAACAACACCGTCAACGTCAAGCTGCTCGAGCAGCATCAGGTCGAGGACGCGAAAACGGCGCTGCTCGTCCTCTGGGGCGCGGTCGCGTTCGTGCTCTTGATCGCCGCTGCCAACGTCAGCAACCTCATGCTCGCGCGCGCCACCGCGCGGCAGGGCGAGATCGCCATCCGCGTCGCACTCGGCGCCGGCCGCTGGCGCGTGATGCGGCAACTCCTCACCGAGAGCGCCCTCCTGTCGCTCGCCGGCGGCGCGCTTGGCATCGCGCTCGCGGCCTGGGGCCTCGACGCGCTCGCTCCGCTGCTGGCGAACCTGCCGCGCGGCAAGGAGATCCACCTCGACCTTCTCGCCCTCTGCTTCACCGGCGCCGTCTCGCTCCTGACCGGCGTGGGCTTCGGCATCTTCCCGGCGCTGCGGGCCTCGGATCCCGCGGTGCACATGCTGCTCAAGGACGTGAGGAGCACCTCCTCTCACGCCCGGCTGCGCGGCGCGCTGGTCATCGCCGAGGTGGCGCTCTCGATGGTGCTGCTGATCGGGGCGGGCCTCTTGATGCGCAGCTTCAGCCGGCTGACCGGGATCGACCCGGGCTTCGACCCGCAGCACCTGATC
>VBLM01000261.1:0-4097 GCA_005879095.1 Deltaproteobacteria bacterium | reverse complement strand
TTCGCGGAGACGGATCGCGGCCGTCGGGTGGCGATGATCGACGAGGTGATGGCGCGCCGCTACTTCCCCGGACAGAGCGCGGTGGGCAAGCGATTCGCGGGAAGCCCCGATGGCAAGCAGCCGCCCGTCGAGATCATCGGCGTGACTGCGCACGCGCAAAACTACTCGCTCGACGGAAAAGGCCCGGCCGACATGGGCTTCTACATGCAGTACTCGCTCGCCGCGCGGATGGTGCCGCAGTACGTCCGCAACATCTCGCTGTCGGCGCGCGTCGCCGGCGACCCGCATCTCTTCGCCGCGCCCCTGCGCAAGCTCGTCTCGCAGATCGATCCCCAGCAGCCCGTCTACCTTGTCCAGACCGGCGAGGAGATCGTCGCCGGTTCGATCAGCGACCGCCGTCTGAACCTGATCCTGCTCGGCATCTTCGCCGCGGTCGCGCTGCTGCTCGCCACGGTAGGGATCTATGGGGTGATGTCGTACTCGGTCGAGCAGCGCACGAAGGAGATCGGCATCCGCATGGCGCTCGGCGCCGAGGCCGGCTCGGTCCTGCGGCTGATCGTCGGTCACGGCGCGCGGCTGGCCGCGCTGGGCATCGCGGCCGGTGTCGCCGGCGCGCTGGCGCTCTCGCGCGTGATGGCGACCCTTCTCTGCGCTGCGCGCGATGGACGGCATCGCCCAGCGCAAAGAGGAGTGTCGCGACGCGCGGCGCGTGACGCTCGTCGACGACCTCGCCCGTGATCTCCGTTATGCCGTCCGGCTCTTGCGCCGGAGCCCGGGCTTTGCCGCCGTCGCGGTCGTGTCGCTGGCGCTGGGCCTCGGCGCCAACACCGCGCTCTTCAGCGCCGTCGACGCGGCGCTGCTCCGGCCGCTCTCGCTGCGCGAACCGGACCGGCTGGTGCTGGTGTGGTCGACGACGCCGAGATACTCGACCATGCCCTCGGCGTTGCCGGACCTGCGCGAATACCGCGACAGCACGCAATCGTTCGACGGTCTCGCCAGCTACCATCTGACGCAGCGCAATCTCGCCGTTCCCGGCGGCGAGCCCCGGCGGATCCTGGCGGAGCGCAGCACCGCCGACCTGCCGCGCGTCCTCGGCGTCGGCCCCGAAAGAGGCCGGTATTTCGACAAGTCGGAGGAGACGTGGGGCAACCACCGCGTGGCCGTCCTCTCGCACCGGCTCGCGGCGCAGCTCGGCAAAGGTCCCGGCGCCACGGTCCTGCTCAACGGCGAGCCCACGCAGGTGGTCGGCGTGATGCCGGCCTGGTTCCGTTTCGACGATCCATCTGTAGACGCGTGGCTGCCCATCTCGTTCCCGCCCGCCAGCGACATGGACACGCGCGGCAACCACTTCGTCAACGCGGTCGCGCGACTGAAAGAGGGCGTGTCGATGGAGACGGCCCGCGCGGACGTGCAACATGTGGCGGCGACGATGGCCGCCCGCTTCCCCGAAAACGCCGGAATGGGCGCCGCAGTGCAGCCGCTGCGCGAGGCCATCTCCGGTTCGCTGCGGCCCGCCCTGTTCATGCTGCTGGGCGCGGTCGGGCTGGTGCTCCTCATCGCCTGTGCGAACCTGGCGAATCTGCTGCTGGCGCGCGGCGCGGCCCGATCGCGCGAGATCGCCGTGCGCGCCGCACTCGGAGCGACCCGCGGCCGGCTCATCCGGCAGCTCCTGACCGAGAGCGTGCTGCTCGCGCTGGCGGGCGGCGGACTGGGTTGCCTCCTCGCGCTGTGAGCGATGTCGGGAATTTCCGCACTCGCCGGCGACCTCGTCGCGCGCCTGCCGCCGCTGCAACTCGACCTGCGCGTGCTCGCCTTCGCGGTGGCGCTCGCTACCGCGACGGGCCTCGCGTTCGGACTCGCGCCGGCCGTGCTGCTCTCGCGCCAGACGCTCTCGGAAGCGCTGAAAGAGAGCGCGCCCGGCCTCTCGTCGCGCAGCGGAAGGCTGCGCTCGTCGCTGGTCGTCGCCGAGGTGGCGCTGTCGGTGATGCTGCTCGCGGGAGCGGGGCTGCTGCTCCGTTCGCTGAACGCGCTCTACCGCGTCGACCCGGGTTTTCGCGCCGAGCACGTCCTCACCGGCAACGTCGCGCTGCCCGCCGTCCGCTACGATACGCCGCAGAAGCAGCTCGCCTTCTTCCGCGAGGCGCTCGACCGCGCCAAGGCGCTACCGGGCGTGACCGCGGCGGGCATGGCCAGCAGCGTTCCGTTCGAGGACCGGGCGTGGGGCAAGTACGTCTGGGCCGAAGGCAACGAGCCGCAGCGGCTCGAGGACGTGCGGGGCTGCAGCTTCCAGCTCGTCACCGGCGACTACTTCGCCGCGCTGGGCATCGTGCCGCTGCGCGGCCGGCTGCTCGACGACCCCGCGCAGCCCGAAGTGGTGATCAACGAGGCCGGCGCGAAGGCGCTGTTCGGCGACGCCGATCCGATCGGCCGCCGAATCTCGATCAACCCGCCGGAGCGGCTGGTCCCGCCCGATCGGGGCGGTCCGGCCTACCCGCGCTACACCGTCACCGGCGTGGTGCGGGACGTTCACGTTCATGCCCTCGACAAGCCGCTCGGACTTGAGATTTGGATGCGCGTCGAGCAGCTCGCCGATCAGGCCGGCGGCTACATGGATTTCGTCCTCCGCTTCGACGGCGACGCTGCCCCGCTGGGTCGCTCGCTGGGCGCGCTGGTGACGTCGCTCGATCCGACGCTGGCGCTCTCGGACGTGAAGACCATGGACGAGCGCCTCGGCGGGGCGGTCTCGCGGGCGCGGTTCAGCGCCTTTCTCCTCTCGCTCTTCGCCGGCCTCGCGCTGGTCCTCGCCATGCTCGGCGTCTACGCGGTGATGGCGTATTCGGTGGCGCAGCGGACGCGCGAGATCGGCGTGCGCCTCGCGCTGGGCGCGTCCGCCTTCGACGTGCTGCGGCTCATCTTCGGCCAGGGATCGAGACTGGTCGTGACCGGCCTCGCCATCGGAATCGCGTCGACACTCGCAGGCTCGAAAGTACTCGCCGCCCTCTTGTTCGGTGTCTCGGGCACCGACCCGGCCACGTACGCTGCCGCGGCGGTCGTTCTCGCGGTTGTCGCCGCCGTGGCTCTATACCTGCCGGCGCGGCGCGCCTCGCGGCTGCACCCGGCGATCGCGCTGAGGGCCGAATAATTGGGGACACCCTCCGGGGACACCCTCCGGGGACACCCTCCGGGGACACCCATGCGAGGGTGTCCCACAAGGGTGTCCCCAAAGGGTGTCCCCACTGTCCGGAAATGGGACGGACATTCCCCGGTACGGTCAGGCGAAGCGGGTTTTCCCTCTGAAACGGCTTGGCACGAACTTCGCTCAAGAGAGAGCCGATGGCCGAGCCGACCCGTATCCCCGACCCGCGCACGAGCGTGGTCGACATTCCGCGAAAGAAGCCGCCGACGCGCGGCCGCAACATCGCCATCGCGGTGGGCGGGCTGGCCGCGGTCGCCGCGATCACGTTCATGCTCTCACGGTTGCGCTCCGCCGCCCCGGTCGTCGACCGGAGCTCGCTCTGGACCGACACGGTCAAACGCGGCCCCATGCTGCGCGAAGTGAAGGGCCCCGGCACGCTGGTGCCCGAGCAGATCCGGCTCATCACCGCCGACACCGCCGGCCGCGTCGAGCGAATCCCGCTGCGGCCCGGCGCTCGCGTCGATCCCGGCACGATCCTGATGGAGCTCTCGAATCCGGACGTCATGCTGCAGGCTCTTGACGCAGAGCGTCAACTGGCGCAGGCCAAGGCCGACCTGATCAACCTGAAAGCGACTTCCAGCGGGAACACACTGCTCACCCAGTCGGGCCTCGCCACCCTCGAGGCCCAGACCGCAGACGCCGAGCGCCGCGCGCAGGCCGACAAAGGCCTCGCCAAGGACGGCGTGATCAGCGACGTCGAAGCCCGCCAGGCGATGGAGCACGCCGTCGAGCTCAAAAACCGGCTCAAGTTCGAACGGCAGCGGCTCGGCGTCGTCGCCGGCAGCGGCAAGGACCAGGTCGCTGCCCAGGAAGCGCAGATCGATCGGCTCAAGGCCGTCGTCGCGTTCCGCCGCAAGCAGGTCGACTCGATGAAGGTCCGCTCGGTCGACAAGGGCGTCCT
>VBLM01000260.1 GCA_005879095.1 Deltaproteobacteria bacterium | reverse complement strand
GCGTGGCACGGACGTACCAGAACATCCGGCTCTTCGGCGGCCTGTCGGCGGCGGACAACGTCGTCGTCGGGCGCCATCTGAAACGGCGTGCGCCATTCTGGCGGCGGCTCTTCTTCCTGCCGGCGGCGCGGCGCGAGGAGTTGGAAGCGCGCGACGCGGCGGAGGCTGGGCTCGCTCGAGTGGGAATGCGCGAACGAGCGCAGTCGCAGGCCTACAACCTCTCGTACGGCGAGCAGCGGCGGGTCGAGATTGCGCGCGCCCTCGCGGCGGAGCCGAAGCTGGTGCTGCTCGACGAGCCGACCGCCGGCATGAACCCCAACGAGGCCGCGGCGGTGGCGCGCCTGGTGCGCGAGGTGGCTCGCGAAGGCCGGGCGGTGCTGCTCATCGAGCACAACGTCCGGCTGGTGATGGAGGTGTGCGACCGGATCACGGTGTTGAACTTCGGCAAGGTGATCGCGCGCGGGACGCCGGCCGAGGTAGCGAACGACCCGGCCGTCATCGCCGCGTATCTCGGAGACGGCGCATGAGCGCGCTCCTCGAAGTGCGCGATCTGCGCGTCTCGTACGGACACGTCGAAGCCGTGCGGGGCGTCTCGTTCTCGGTCAGCGCCGGAGAGATCGTCGCGCTGATCGGACCCAACGGTGCCGGCAAGAGCAGCACGCTGAACGCCATCGGTGGCCTCTTGCGACCGGCCTCCGGGTCGGTGCTCCTCGAAGGCCGCGAGCTCGCCGGGTTGCCGTCGCACGCGGTTGTCGCGGCAGGTGTCATCCTGGTGCCGGAGGGACGCGCGATCCTGCAGCGGATGACGGTGCTGGAAAATCTCGTGGTTGGCGCGGAGGCGCGGCCCTGGCCGGGCGGCCGCGACGAAGCGCGCGCCGCGGTCGAAGCGCAGGTGAAGCGCTTCCCTTCGCTGCAGCGCAGGCTCGAGCAGCCGGCCGGCGCGCTCTCGGGCGGCGAGCAGCAAATGCTCGCCATCGCCCGCGGCGTTCTGGCGCGGCCGCGCATCCTGCTGCTCGACGAGCCGTCGATGGGCCTCGCGCCGCTCCTGGTGCGCCAGATCTTCGAGATCGTGCAGGAGATCCACCGCGAAGGGACGACCATCCTGCTCGTCGAGCAGAACGCGCGCATGGCCCTTCAGACAGCGCAGGAGGCATACGTCCTCGAGCGCGGCGAGGTCGCGCTGCATGGCCCGGCGGCGCAGCTCGCGCAGGACCCGCGCCTGCAGGCGGCGTACCTCGGCGGCGACGTCGCGTAGGCCGATCAGGAATGGAAGTTCACGGCTGAAGTATTTCCGCCGCTGATCACGACCGCGACGCGTTGGCCGGCGCGCGGGCGGTAGCGGCCCGAGAGGATGGCAGCGAGGGCGGCCGCGCCGCCCGGTTCTGCCGCGACGCGGAGGGCGTCCCAGAGCGTTCGCTGCGCGCGCGAGATCGCTTCGTCGGTGACGAGGACGACCTGTTTGACGAGCTCCCGCGCGATGGGGAAAACGCGCTCGCCGACTCGGCGCGGCGCGAGCGAGTCGGCGGCGATGCCGCCCGCGGGCGCGTCGACCGGCTTGCCCGCGGCGAGCGCGGCAGTGAGCGTCGGCGCCAGCTCCGGCTCGACGCCGATCACCTCGGCGCGCCCGGCGTACCAGGCCGCGATCCCGGCGATCAGCCCGCCGCCGCCGACGGCCGCCACGACCACGTCGAGGCCCGGCGCCTGCTCGTCGAGCTCCTTGCCCAGCGTGCCGGTGCCGAGGAGCGTCTCGTCCTGGTCGAAGGCGTGGACCTGCATCGCGCCGGTGCGGGCGGCGAATTTCTCGCTCGCCTCGAGCGCGTCGGCATACCGATCGCCGACCAGCTCGAGCGCCGCCCCGCAGGCGCGGATGCGCTCGATCTTGGCCGGTGTGCAGATCCGCGGCACGAAGATGTGCGCCGGCACGTGCAGCTGCTGCGCGGCGAAAGCGACGGCCGCGCCGTGATTCCCGCCGGAAGCCGCTACGACGCCCGCCGCCGGCACCTCGCGCAGGAGCAGGTTGGCGAACGCGCCGCGCGCCTTGAACGATCCTGACCGCTGGAGCAATTCGAGCTTGAGCAGCAGGCGTCCCGGCGGGGCGCCCAGATCCGCGCCCTCGACCTCGATCACGGGCGTACGCCGGATGTACGGCCGGATAGCCTCTTCCGCGCGAGCGATCGCGTCTCGACCGATCATCACGGCCGGCCAGCCGCCGCAAACGTCTTGAAGTATTTCATTCCTGTGTCGCACATGATGCTGACGACGGTCGCGCCGGCGCCAAGCTGTTCCGCGCATCGCAAAGCGGCGACGACGTTGGCGCCAGTGGAGGTCCCGGCAAAGAGGCCTTCCTCTCGCGCGAGTCGAAGGGCCATGGCTATCGCGTCTTCCGTCGAAACCCGCTCGATCCGATCGGCGATGCCGTCCCGCCAGAGCGGCACGACGAAACCCGCACCGATCCCGTCGATCTTGTGAGCGCCGCTGGAGCCACCGGAAAGGACCGGCGATTCAGCCGGCTCCACGGCAGTGACTGTGACCTTCGGATTACGCCGGCGTAAACCTTCCGCGTTGCCTCGAATGGATCCCGCGGTGCCCACGGACTGGACGAAGCAGTCGATGTTTCCCTCCGTCTGAGCCCAGATTTCCTCCGCCATCTGGCGATAGGCCGCAAGGGAATCCGCATTGTTCATTTGATCCGCCCAAAACGCTCCGGTCTGATCCGCAATGACGCGAGCGGTCTCGATCAGATCCCTGGTCAATTTCTCCGTCATGCCTCCGCCCTCGCTGCGGAGGACTTCGAGCCGGGCGCCGAGAATTCTCATGTGATCGAGCTTTTCCTGCGCGAACGCATCCGAGCTGACGATGTAGAGCGGATGTCCTTTGACCGCGCAGACCAGAGAGAGCGAGACGCCGGTGCTGCCGGCGGTGTATTCGACGACCGGGCCGCCCGGCTTCAGGCGTCCGTCTGCTTCCGCCGCCCCGATCATGGCGAGCGCCATCCGGTCCTTCATGCTGCCGGTCGGATTTTCACTCTCGAGTTTCAAGAGGATGCGCGCGCCGTTCGCGGGCACGACGCGTCGCAAGGGCATCAACGCGGTATTCCCGATCCGGTCGAGAATGTTCCGGCTCATGGGCGCCGATTCTAACGCCCGGTTCGATGTGCGCTAGAGGTTGGCGGCGTCGTCACTTCGGGTATTCTCGAGCTCGTGGTCTACCCCGCGCTCTATCTGATCTGGAAGGGCCGGGCGATCCGCACATGATCCATCAAGCCGCCGAGGCCTTGCACATGGCCGCCGCGATGGGTTGGGAAATCCTCTGGCCGCTCATTCTCGGATTCGCGCTCTCGGGCGTCGTGCAAGCCGTCGTCTCGA
>VBLM01000259.1 GCA_005879095.1 Deltaproteobacteria bacterium | reverse complement strand
GTCGAAGCGGCTGCGCAGCGCGAAGATGGTCTGGTCGAAAACCGCGTGGCCGCCGGCGTCGAACACCACGCGGCCGCCGCCAGGCCGGACCGCCTGCGTTTCGGGCAGCACCAGCGCGTCGACCACCAGCTTGCGGCCGGCGAAATGAACGTGGTGGCTCGCGTCGGGACCCATCGTCAGCCGCGAGGCGCCCATCTCGATGGCGCCTTCCGGCTGCACGCCCCACTCGCCGGACTCGAAGGTCTCGCTGTCCTCGGTGGCCTTGCCGTCGGGCCTGACCACGACCGCGCGCACCGCGGCCTTGCCGTGCCCTTCGAGGCCGGCGTTCGAGACCAGGAACTGCACCCGCGCGAACGAGCCGTCTTCGGAGGAGAAAAGGAACGAATAGCTCTCCGAGTAGAACGCTTCCGGCCGCAGCTTGGGGAGGAAGTTCGCCTGCGTGACGTTGGCCGTGTCCGGCGCGCTGCTGGAAAAGCCATGCACCTGCTCCTCGGCGAACGGATCGCCGTACGCGACGAAGAGCACCGCCATCGCCGCCAGACCGGACGCAAACGCGCCGAGGATGGCGAGCGCCGGATGATGTTTGCCGGTCTGCTCGCGGAAGACGAAGATCCGGTGCAGCGGCAGGTTCCAGCACAGCGAGACGAGCACGCCGACCAGCGCCGCGGCGACGAGCGGGTTCCAGCGCAGGCCCTCGGTCAGAAGGATGACGCCGACCGTATTCAGGAGCAGCGACGTCAGCGAGATCGCGGCGTACCGCGGCACCTCGACGAGGACCGAGTTCTGCCGGGTCTTGAAGGTGTAGACCTTGTTCAACGTGAAGTTGGTGATCGCGCCGAGCAAGGCGCCGAGCGCCCGGGAGGTGCCGGTATAAATTCCGACAACTTCCACCAGAACGGTGAACGTCCCGTAATCCACCACCGTCGCGACCGCCGAAGCGAACCATGCCCGCTGGAACCAGCCGGACAGCTCCTCCTCGCGGTTCGCCGGCGGCGGCTGCTCGCCCCCTTCGCGCTTGCGCAGCTCGCCGTGGATGAAGCTGAAGCGTCGGATGGCGGTGATGTTCGCCATGATCGCGACCAGGAAGAGCGTGCCGAGCATCAGGTGAAAAGCGGGGTGCACCACACCCGGCTCGAGGACGTGTGAAAGCGAGGGCGCCAGAACCCCGGCGATGCCGACGTAGACCGCGCGCTCGGCGCGGTTCATCGACCCCATCCGCGCGTCGATGCCGCTGATCTCGCCCTTGGCGCGAGCGTAGGAGACGAGGAGCGCGCCGCCCATCGAGCCGAGCGCGAGCCAGAAGCCGAGCGGATAGCTGCGATAATAGGCGGCAATTCCCGCGAAAGTGGCGATCTCGGCGTACCGATCGGCGGCGGCGTCGATCAATTCACCCGCGTCGGACGCGGTGCCGCGCGAGCGCGCCACCATGCCGTCGAGCGCGTCGAGCACCGCGCAGGCGATCACCAGCCAGCCGCCGATCGTGAACCGGCCGGTGGCGAAGGCCGCCGCCCCCCCGACGCTGCAGAGGACCGATCCAGCGGTGAGCTGATTGGGCGTCACGCCGAGAGCGAGCAGCGACCGCTCCATCGGATCGAAGCACCAGTAGCCGAATTCGAGGAAGAACCGGCCGAGGAAGACGCTGCCGGGCTCGTTCTTCAACCGCTCTGTTTCGTAGCGGCCCTTGATCAGGACGCGCAGCGAATACGCCGCGAGGAGGAGGAGAACGATCCCGATCGTCACCAGCAGGGACAGGCTTCACCTCTCATACCTACACGACCCGCTCGTAGAGCGAGCGGACACACATCTCCCCCCGCATTTGGCGTCCAACTACCCTTTTTGTATCAATTTTGCAACGGTGCGCCAACCACGACGAGGACCATCGGCAGGCCGATGCCCAACGTGCCGATCGAGTCCTCGGGCGACTCGTCCTTGAGCGAGAGCGTCGCTTCCGGGCCGCCGTCGAGGTTCAAGGCCTCGACCGCGCCCAGCTCTTCGGCGAGCCACTTGGCCACCTCGCGCCGCACCGCCGGCCACTGCGAGGCGAAAAGCAGGATGCGGCCGTCCTTCATCTGGGCAATGGCCGCCGTCCGCGACGATTCGGCGCAATAGTGAGGCCCGCCGCAGACGGCAGCGGCGCCGTGCACCAGCGCCGGAAAGCTCTTCAGCGCCTCGCTCCACTGCTCGGGCCGAAAGTCGGCTGGAACCAGCAATCGCGGCGGAGGAGTAGGTCGGCTCACTGCCGGGACCACCGGCTCGGTTTTCGAGCGGGCGCCGAAGTAGAGCGCGTCCTGGCGGCGACAGCCGGCGCCCTTGAACGGCTTTCCCTCGCTGATCAGGTCGCAGGTGGGACGCACGTCGGGATCCTTCGAGTAGAAACTGCCGTTCAGGATGGCCAGCGCGCGCGGAAAGCGGCGCCGCCATTCCTGCAGCGTCGGCCGCGCCGGGTCGTACCGCACGAGGAATTGCGCCTTCGTCGGATCGACGACCAGGACGCGAGCCGCCCAGCCCGAGTCGCCGCCGAGGTCCGCTGCCGAGGCGGTTTCCACACCCGGCGCGACCTGCTTCCATGGCTTGTCGATCTGCGGCGAGCCGAGCGACGCCGCGATGAGCATCGGCGCCAGCATTACAACCGCTTCCTCCGGCGGCGCTGCGGCCTCCGCCCGGTCGAAGGGAAGATCTCCTGCCCGGCCACCGGCGGCTGCTCCAGAACCGCTCCCGCACGCCGCGCCAAGGCCATGAATCGCTCCTGGCTGCGCAGCGGCGGCTTGTCGGTCTGCGCGCGTTCGTAGCGGCCGTCGGGCAGCAGCACGCGGGCCTTGACGTTGTCGGCCAGCTGCGTGCCGAGCAGCTCGTCGACGATTCGCTCTTTCAGCGCCGGATCCTCGACCGGAAACGCGGTCTCGACGCGCCGGATGAAGTTGCGCGGCATCCAGTCCGCGCTCGCCAGCCAGACTTCTTTCTTGCCGCCGGCTTCGAAAAACCAGATGCGGGTGTGCTCGAGGTAGCGGTCGACGATGCTGACGACGCGAATCCGATCGGAAACGCCCGGCACTCCGGGCCGCAGGCCACAGATGCCGCGGACGATGAGGTCGATCTGCACACCCGCCTGCGATGCGCGGTACAGCGCCTTGATCACCTCGCTGTCGGCGACCGAGTTCATCTTGGCGATGATGCGCCCCTTGCCGGTCTGGCGGGCGATCTCCGCCTCGCGGTCGATCATCTCGATCACGGCGGCCTTGAGGCCGAGCGGGGCGACCTTGAACTTCCGCCACTGGGTGGGCTTCGAGTAGCCCGTGAGCAGGTTGAAGATGCTGGTCGCGTCGGCGCCGAAGTCGTCCTTGGCCGTGAACAGCGAAAGATCAGAGTAAATCTTCGCAGTCGTCGGGTTGTAGTTACCGGTGCCGAGGTGGACGTAGCGACGCAGGCCGCCCGCTTCGCGCCGTACGATCAGCGCGACCTTGCAGTGCGCGCTTTCAGTTCGACCAGCGCGGTCACCTGTTTGCCGTTTTCGGCCGCCCGCTGCAGCGCCCGGACGACCGGCGAGTCCTTTCCGGTGCGGTACAGCGTCATCTTGATGGCCAGCACCGACGGGTCGTCGGCGGCCGCCTCGATGAAGCTGACCACCGGATCGAACGACTCGTACGGATGATGCAGGAGAACGTCGCGCTCGCGGATCAGCCGGAACAGATCGCGCTCGCCGTCGCCGATGGCCGGCGGAATCACCGGCGTGAACGGCTCGTCGTGCAGCTCTTTTTGCTCGATCCGGCCCAGCAGTGGCAGCAGGTCCGGTATATTCAGTGGACCATCGATCCGGTACACGTCTGACGCGCCGAGCTTCAAAGCGCGGACGAGGTAGTCCGACAGGTGCTGCTCGGCCTGCGCCGCGATCTCGAGCCGGACCGCGCTGCCGCGATCGCGCCGGCGGACCTCGCGCTCGATGGTGACGAGCAGGTCCTCGGCCTCTTCTTCATCGATGGTGAGGTCCCAGTTGCGGGTGACGCGGAAGGCCCAGCAGCCTTCGATCGGCATACCCGGAAAGAGCTGCGCCACGTATCGGGCGATGACGTCCTCGAGCAGCACGTAGGTGCGCCGGCCCGAATCGGGAACCTCGACCAGCCGCGGAAGCACGCTCGGCACCGGGACGACCCCGTAGCGCAGACGCGCCCCCGGTGCGCTCGGTTGGAACCGCACGGCCAGATTCAACGACTTGTTGCGCAGGTGGGGAAAGGGATGACCCGGGTCCAGCGCGATCGGCGTCAGCACCGGGAAGACCTCGCGCGCGAAGTAGTCGGCGACGAAGTGATCGGCTTCGGGCGTCAGGTGCGCGGTCGAGAGCAGCCGCACGCCCGCGCGATCGAGGTTGGGCAGCACGTCGCCGAGCAGCGCCCGGTACGACCGCGCCACCATCTCATGGCAGCGGGTGGAAATGGCCGAGAGCTGCTCGCCGGGGCTCATCGCGTCGGCGCCGCTCTCCTCGACGTGCCCGGAAAGCTGCTGCTTGAGGCCCGCCACCCGGATCATGAAGAACTCGTCCAGGTTCGAGCTGGTGATGGCGAGGAACTTGAGCCGCTCCAAGGCCGGGACTTGAGGGTCGAGACCCTCCTCCAGTACGCGCTCGTTGAACGACAGCCACGAAAGCTCGCGGTTGATGAAGAACCGCGGGTCACTGAGGTTCTGGATGGCCGGAACCGCCTCGGGCGGCGGCACCACCGTCAACGCCGGCTGCGGCGGGACGACCGGTCCCGGTCCTGTAGTGACTCCATCCATCACACAAGACTCTACACGCCCACCCCGACATTGACAACGCGACGCGATGCGTTATATACGTGCTAACGCAATGCGACACATGGGAGCATCAAAATGAACGACTTTCAGACCCGGCTTCACGAAGCTTTCCAGCAGGCATAGACCAAGGCCGCCGCGCGCGCCAAGGATTTCGAAAAAGAAGCGCGCAAAGTCCTGGAGACGCTGGGCGATCGCGCCCAGGCCGAGCTGAAGACCCTGCTGCAGAACGCCCAGAGCAGCTCGCGGGAGCAGATGCATGTCCTCGGCGTCGAGCTGGAGAAGCTCGGCAAGAAGCTGCAGGAACTCGCCGCCTCGCCGAAGGCGCCGGAAGCCGCCCACGCGGCCGATGAGAAGGGCACCGAGGACGGCAAGGGCCCGACCCAGCCGGCTCCGGGCGCCGTCCAGTAAGTAGGAAAAACGCCTGAAATGTAGGTGAATTCCATCGGTTGGCTCCTTGCCGCCCTGGGGGAGCGGCTGTTAGCCTTCCCGGGTCAGGAGGGCTCTAACGCATGGCGGGGCGCCAGCTACGCACCTTTGCGATCGCAGGCATCTGCGCGGGCTTCGTGCTCGCCGGGGCTGCCGCGGAGGTGGTTCTTCTGCCCCGGGCGGTGCCCAAGCCGCCCGCGCCGGGCAAGGCCGACCCGCTGACGGTCATGACCCAGGCCCAGATGGAGGGCCTGCTGGCCAAAGTCGCCAAAGGGCTCAATTCAGACTTGCGGGCCAAGCTGGCGAACGCCGTTCTGACCGAGTCGTCCCGGGGCGGGTTGGACCCGCTCTTCGTCCTGGCGCTGGTGGCGGTCGAGAGCCGTTTCCGCATCCAGGTCGAAAGTGAGCGCGGTGCGTCAGGCCTGATGCAACTGATGCCCAGCACCTTTGCGTGGATCGCCGGACGGGAGCCGGACATCGGCGAGGACCGGGCGGTGATGGAAGACCCGGTCATCGACGTCCGCCTGGCCGTCCGCTACTTCAAGTGGCTGGAGCACCGCTTCCCCAGCCGCGACGAGGCACTGATGGCCTACAACGCTGGCCCGAAGCGGCTGGCGCAGTACAAGAAAGCCGGCGAGATTCCCGACAGCCTCCGTGAATATCCCCGCCGCGTGATGAAGGAATACCAGCGCTTCGTGCGAATCGTCGGCGGCGGGTCCGACCCGCGCGCCACCCTCGCCAAAGCGAACTGAGATGCTGTTGGCCGTGTTGCTCGCCCTCCTGCCCGCACCGATCGTGGAGGGCACGGTGGGCGAGCCTTCGGGCCTCGGCGCGGGGGGCGCGCAGGTCACGCTGACCCAAGGCCAGCGCACGCAGGTCCTCCGGACCGGGCCCGAGGGCGAGTTCCGCTTTCGGGTCTTCGCCGGACCCGGGTCGATTTCTGTCGTATTGCCGCGGGGATGGAGCCACGACGGGCCGGCGACGGCCGGCTTCGAGGCGCGGTCGGGCAAGGTCGTGCGGACGGTGTTCGCCGCGAGGGCGCGGCGGGTGCTTCACGGGCGCCTCGTGATCGAGGGTCGCGCAATCGGCGAGGTCGACGTCGATGCTGGTGGCGTTCGGACGCACACGGACGCACGAGGCGCGTTCATCGTCGAAGGCCTCCCGTCCGGGAGGGTCCCCCTGCGGATGGAATGGCTCTCCGCGTCGGTCCAGATGCCCGCCGGTCCCGGCGAGGTCACCGCCGATATCCCGCTCACCGCGCCGCGCCTTCCGGACCTGCGGCTGCGCGCTCTTCCGCAGCCGCCTGCTGTCCGGCCGGCGGCGGCGTGGATCGAGGGCCGGCCGCTGACCGACGCGGAATCCGGTGACATCGAGCGGTTGGCGGCCCTCGCCAACCTCGACCCGGCGTTCCGGCTGGTGATGGTGGCCCCGGCCGGGAGCGTCGCGCCGGCGGCCAGGGCGGCGCTGGTCTTCGAGCGGTATCTGAGCGGGCCTTTCCTGGTGCCGGTGGAGAAGATCGCTTTCGCCGTCGGAGAAGTCGCGCCGCGCGGTCACCTGGCGCTACTCTTGATGCGGCCGGAGGCCCAGTGACGGCGTCGGTTGCGGCTTTTCTCGACCGGGTGCGCGAGCGCGGGGTGCAATTGCCGCCGCCTCTCAGCGGAGCGCTGCTGCTCGCCGCGGTGCGGCTCTCGGAGGCGCGGTCGTTGCCGCTGCGCCCGGACCTTTTGCAGGTCGATGCCGACGGCGGTCTCGCGCTGCGCGACGGCGCCGCCGATGCCGATTCGCCGTACGCCTCGCCCGAGCTGCGCAAGGGCGCGGTTCTTCCCGACGATCCGCGCGCGATGGTCTATGCGGCGGGCGCGCTCGGCTATGAGCTCTCCACGCTGACCACGCTCGAGCCCGACAAGGAAGCCGGGCCGGAAGTGCAGGGGCCGCTCGCGCCGGTCATCCGCAAGGCGCTGGCACAGGACCGCAAGAAACGGTGGCGCAATCTGGCCGAGATGGCGCAGGCGATCGAGCAGTTCCAGGCGCCGCCGACGCACGAGGAGGAGAAGCTGATCCTCGCGGCGGTGGCCCAGACGACCGGACCCAGGAAACTGGCGCGCATCGAGCTGCTGCAAAAGGCGACCGCGCCCTCGCCGTACGCGCCCGATCCCCATCCTTCCAGTCGCCCGAACCGTCGGCGGTGGAGGAGCCGGGTGTCGTCGAGTTGCACGAGGCGCAGGTCCGGGAGGCCCACGGCGAAGAGCTTCATCCCGTGCCTTCGCCGCCGGCGGCGCCGCAGCGAGACCTGCTGAGGATGCTCGAGTCGCGGCTGGAAAACCTGGCGCGCCTCGGATCGCGGATCTCGGCGCTCGAGGAGCAGGTGAAGCTCTCCGTCCCGCCGCAGCCAGCCGCGCTGGCGCAGGAGATCGCGCAGCTCATCGATCAGCGGCGCTCCGCGCAGTCGGCGATACAGCGGCGCGTGCTGGCGGCGGCGTTGCCGGTCGTCGGCGGCGCGCTGGCAGGAGCGGCGGTGGCGGTGTTCGCCGTGCTCTCGCTGCGTCCGCCGCCGGCGCCTCCCGTCCATCCGGTCGTGGCGGCGCCGGTCGTCACCCCCGCGGCAGCCGCGCAGCAAGCGCCGCCGCCGCCCGTCGAGGCGCAGACCGAGGCGGAGATTCCGAATTCGCCGCCGGTCGCGGCGCCTTCGCCTCCGCGCAAGCGCGCACCGCGGAAGTCACCGGCCGCCGCCGAGCATGCCGCAGCCGGCGACAAGGCCCTGCGCGCGTGCAGGGCAGGAACGACCAGGCGAAGGCTGAATACGAGAAGTACCTGCTGCTGGCTCCGGACGCGCCCGACGCCGATCAGATCAAGCGGTTGCTGGCGCGTTAGGGATACCGGTACCGGACGAGCGTCACCGTCTGCGCCAGCGGGACCGGCGGCTGTATGGTTCCCATCCAGCTCGGACGGTAGCTCCCGCAGCGCAGACTGAGCGTCGTGCCGTCATCGGAGAACGAGGCGTCGACCCAGCACTTGTGGCCGGTGGTGGCGAAGAAGTAGCGGTTATCGCCGAGGCGCTCCCAGGTGGTCGGCGAGCCGTAGCCGTAGAGGTTGATGCAGTCGCCGTTCCAGGCCCGGTTGGGAAAGAAGTCGCAGACCGCTCCGGTGCCGATGAAATCGTCGCCTTGTGGATTCAGCCAGCTGCCGATCAATGGATCTTCCGAGGTGGCCCCCGAAAGCATTCCGGCCTGCTGCATCCTCGGCAAGTCCGACGGACGACACGAGACGACGAGAAGCGCGAGTGCGGCGGCGCGGCCCATTGGCGCGAAAAGTGGGGAGCGAACGGCGGTCGCGCACGTCAGGCGGCAAACAACTGGCCTCAAATACGTACCGCCCGGTACACTGCGCGCGCCCCATGAACGCCTACACGTTTCGCATCACGCAGCCGGAGACCCGGCGGATCGAAGTCGAGCTCGCGTTCGAAGCGCGTGGCGCGGAGACGCTCGACGTCCGGCTGCCGGTGTGGACGCCGGGGAGCTATCTCGTCCGCGAGCACCAGCGGCATGTCGACGGCCTGAACGCGCGCGCCGAGGACGGCCGCGAGCTGGCGGTCGAGAAGGTGGACAAGCACACCTGGCGCGTCTCGACGAACGGGGCGCGGGCGGTGAGGGTGACGTACCGGCTGCACTGTTTCGAGCTGACGGTGCGCACCAACCACGTCGATGCGACGCATGCATTCCTGAACCCGAGTGCGGCGGCGATTTTCGTCGTCGGGCGCGAGCAGGAGCCATGCTCGGTGCGGCTGCAGATGCCGCAGTCGTGGCGGGCGTGGGCGGCGCTGCCGTTTACCGATGGCATGTACACCGCGCAGGATTACGACGAGCTGGCCGACAGCCCGTTCGAGCTGGGTACGGAAGGGTCGCACACCTCGCACACCTTCACGGCGCAGGGCGTGCCGCACGAGCTGGTCGTCTGGGGACGCGGCGATTTCGATCCGCGCAGGGTCATCCCCGACATCATCAAGATCATCGACGCCGAGGCCGCCATCTTCGGCGGGCTGCCGTACAGCGATCGCTACCTCTTCATCCTGCACTTGAACGACAAGGGCCGCGGGGGGCTCGAGCATCGGCGGAGTTGCGCGCTGCTCGTGCCGCGGTTTTCCTTCGTGCAGAAGTCGCCGTACGAGGACTTCCTGCTGCTGGTCGCGCACGAGTACTTCCATCTCTGGAACGTGAAGCGGCTCCGGCCGGCGGCCTTCACGCCGTACGACTGGACGCGGGAGAACCACACCCGACTCCTGTGGGCGATGGAGGGTCTGACCTCGACCTACGAGGTGCTCGCGCTCCGGCGCGCGGGGCTGGTCACGCCGCAGCGGTTTCTCGAGATCTGGGCCGAGCGCTGCACGCAATTGTTGCGCACGCCGGGGCGGCTGCGGATGTCCTTGTCGCAGGCTTCGTTCGACGCCTGGATCAAGCACTACCGGCCGGACGAGAGCACGCAAAATACTACGGTCTCGTACTATCTCAAGGGCAGCGTGGTCGGGTTCCTCCTCGATCTCGAGCTGCGGCGGCGGAGCGGCGGGGCGCGGTCGCTCGACGACCTGGTGCGGGTGCTGTTCGAGAAGCACGGCCTTCCGCCCGGGCTGCCGGAGGACGGCGTCGAGAAGGCGGCCATCGAGCTCCTGGGCGGCGAATCCGGTCTGCACGACTGGTTCCAGCGCGCGGTCCATTCGACGCAGGAGCTGCAGCTCGAGGAGGCGGTGGCGGGGGCGGGGCTCAAGGCCGTGCAGCACGCGGCGAAGAACGGCGACGACAAGGGCGGCGCGGCTCAGGAGCCGCCCGATCCGGCGGCCCAGCCGCGCGGATGGCTGGGCGCGACGTTGCGCGAGAAGCCCGGTGGGCTCGAGATCACGGCCGTGGCGGAGGGGACACCCGCCCAACTTAGCGGAATTGCCGCGGGCGACGAGGTAGCGGCCTCCGACGGGTTCCGATCCGAGCTGAAGCAGCGGCTCGGCCGCGCGCAGCCGGGGCAGACCGTGCGCCTGTCGCTCTTCCGGATGGACGAGCTGGTCGAGGTCGGCATCCAGCTCGCCACGCCGCCGCGCGACACGGTGACGATCGTGCCCGACCCGAAGGCCACGCCCGAGCAGCTGGCGCTTCGCGAACGTTGGCTCGGCGCCAAGTGGCCGGCGTAAATATGCGGGTGACGGAGATCTTCTTCAGCATTCAGGGTGAGTCGACGTTGGCGGGCGAGCCGTGCGTCTTCGTGCGCTTCACCGGGTGCGACCTGCGCTGCGGGTACTGCGATACCGAGTACGCGTTCTATGGCGGCAGCAACATGAGCCGTGAAGAGATTTTAAAGGAAGTATCGAAATATCCGACGCGGTTCGTCTGCCTGACCGGCGGCGAGCCCACCCTGCAGAAGGAACTACCTGAACTCGCTCAGGAATTGCTCGACCGCGGCTACCAGGTTTCGCTCGAGACGCATGGCCAGCGGCCGCTCCAACAGATTCCGCGCGGCGTTCGGAAAATCGTCGATCTGAAGACGCCGGGATCGAAAGAGCAGCACACGGATTTCACCGAGTTCGGGAAGCTCTCGCCCGGCGACGAGGTGAAAGTGGTCGTCACGTCTCGCGAGGACTTCCAGTGGGCGCTCGGAGTGATCGATCGCCTCGGCCTGTGGGGCAAAGTGCCGGTGCTCTTTTCGCCCTCGTACGGCGAAGTCGCGCCGCAGGACCTGGCCCAGTGGGTCTTGCAGAGCGGCAAGCCGGCCCGCTTGCAATTGCAGCTGCACAAGCTCATCTGGGGCGAGAAGAGAGGCGTCTAGTGAAGCGGCCCTGCTACGTCGTCGATGCATTCAGCGCGCAGGCGCTGGCGGGCAATGCGGCGGGCGTGCTCCTCGACGGGGCGGAGCTCGACGCGAAGGCGATGCACCGGATCGCGGCCGAGCTGAAGCACAGCGAGACGGCGTTTCCGCTGCCGGCGCGCGAGCCGACCGCGGCGCTCCACCTGCGCTGGTTCACGCCCGCGTCGGAAGTCGCTTTCTGCGGGCACGCGACGCTGGCGACCTTTCACGTGCTGGTGAACGAGGCGCGCCGCATCCGCGTGCCGGAGAACGGCGTTCACCGGACCGCGTTCACCTGCAAGAGCGGCAAGCTCAACGTCGAGCTTTCGCGCG
>VBLM01000263.1 GCA_005879095.1 Deltaproteobacteria bacterium | reverse complement strand
CAAGCGCCGGACGAGCAGCTTTTCCAGTCCGCCGAGTTGAGCCGCACACCGAATGCGGAAGTGCGCCGGCTGCTGTCGTCGCCGTCCGCACCGGTGCGCACGCGCGCGGCTCTCGCGGCCGGCCGCATCGCCGACCCCGAGGCGGTGCCCAGGCTCGCACTTCTCGCGCGCGAGGACGACACCGCTGCGTGGGCGCTCGGCCGCATCGAGACCGGTCGCGACGCGCTGGTGGCCTGTCTTCCGCGTCCTGCCTGTGCGCGCGCGCTAGGCGGAAAGAACGCGGTCATCGATGCGCTTCTCGACGCGCTTCCCGAACCCGAGGCCGCCTTCGCGCTCGGCGTGACCGCGCGGAACAAGGACGCGAAGTTTCCGCCGCGGACCTGGGCGGCGCTCTCCTCCGCATTGCCGCGCATTCCGGCGGCCGCGGCGTACGCGCTTTCACGACTGCCGAAAGGCGAACCAGTGCGCGGCCTCGAAGCCGCGCTGCACAGCGCCGATCCGTGGACGCGATCGCTCGCCGCACGCGCCTGGGGACATCAAGGCCTGCCGGCGTCCGGACTCGAGGGGGCCTTCGACGATCCCGACTGGCGCGTCCGTGTCGAGGCCGCCCGCGGGCTCCCCACCGCACCGGGTGCCGCGGAATCGTTTGTGAAAATCCTCCCGCGGCAGACGTCCGAACATGTGCTCACCGCGCTCTTCGAAGCGGCGGTACAGATCGGTCCCGCCGTGCTGGACGCGATTCCGCGCACACCCTGCACGGCGGCGCTCGCGCGCGACCGAATCCGCAAGCAGCTGATCGACGCGCCGAGCTGCGCGCCCCGAAGCGATTGGCGCCAGCGCGCCCGCGTCGGCGCGCTCGCGGCGGAGCTCGGCCTGCCCGAGGCGGTCGCGGCAATGAACGACCCCGACGGCCGCGTCCGTGGCGCCGCTGCCGGCGCGGCGATCGAGCCGTTGTTTCCCGAAGTGCGCAAGCTGCTCGTGGACCCCGATCCAAACGTAATTCAGGAAGCAGCCGGCGTGCTCGCAAACCATTCCGGCTCGAAAGACGCGCTCGCGAAGGCCGCCGAACGCCTTACCGGGGCGCGCGACAAGCCGACCGGCGACCCCGAGCGCGACGCGTTGGCGGCCCTCTTGTCGCTGCCGCCCACGATCCGCGTGCCGCCCGACGCGCGCGCACTACCGAACGCGCACACCCTGCGCCTCCGGACCAGCAAGGGCGAGCTCGTCATCGACCTGCGCCCCGACGTTGCCCCGCTGACCTCGTCCGCCCTCGCCGCTCTGGCAAAAAAGAATTTTTTCAATTCACTCACCTTCCACCGGGTGGTGCCCGACTTCGTCGTCCAGGGCGGCGACCCGCGCGGCGACGGCGACGGCGGACCCGGCTGGGCCCTCCCCGACGAGCACAGCCCGCTGCGTTTTCTGCGCGGCACACTCGGCATCGCCACCAACGGACCGGAGACCGGCGGCAGCCAGTTCTTCCTCTGTCACTCGCCGCAGCCGCACCTCGACGGCCGGTACACCGTCGCCGGGCAGCTGAAAGCCGGCGACGATGTGCTCGACGCGCTCCAGCCCGGCGATACAATCATCGAAGCCACCGCGGAGTGACGCATGGACGCGCCTGCCTGGTTCACCGACGTCGTCGAAAAAGCGCGCAGCCGCGCCCGCGCCCGCGTCGCGGCCCTGCGCGCGGAATACCCCGGCGAGCACGACGTCGACCTCGGCCAGCGGCTGGTCAAGTCCGCCGCGAATCGGGCCGGCTGGACCGGCGCCGCCACCGGCACGCTGGCGCTGATCACGCTGCCGGTCGGCCTGCCGGCGGGCATCGCCGCCTCGCTCTTCCTCGAGGCCGAGTTGATCTTCGGCCTGCTCGAACTGTACGGCCTCGAAACCGAGGGCGAAGCCGGCCGGCTCAAGCTCTACGCGCTCTGGGCCGGCGCCGGCTTCGCCGATGCCGCGAAGAGCGTCGGCCTGCGCACGGGCGCGAAAGCGATCGGCCGCGTTCTGCGGGAGTCGCTTCCGGGCCAGATCATCCGCCGGCTGAACCCGGCGCTCTTGAAGGCCATCCTCCGCCGCCTCGGTCTCGGCTGGGTTCCAAGAGCGCTGAAGCTATGGCCGCTGCTCGGCGCGCCGATCGCGTTCATGCTCGACAAAGCCGCGCTGCAGACGCTCGGCGACGCCACGCTCGCCACGCTCGATGACGCCTCGCGCGCGGCCCGGAATCGGCAGCGCCGCAAGCGGACAGTCCGCCTGAAAATCGCCCGCGCCTAGGGCGCTTGCACCTACATGGAGCGCTCGTAGTCCACTGGAGCGCCGAGGCGCACTCCTGACGCATTGTTTTCACCGTAAATTCAGGTACTTCGACGCGGCACGGGGCGTGCTCTAGAAGCCCGCATGTCGTTTCGCCGCGCTCTTCGCTGGACGCTGCCCCCGCTTTCGCTCCTCGCGCTCTCGGGCTGGCTTGCGTCCAGCCCCCTCGCGCAGCGCACGCAACAGACGGCGGCCCCCCAGATGTCCGGGACGGGTCCGGCGGCAGAGTCCTCCAGCGCCGCCGGGCCCGATCGTTTGTCCGCCGTGCAGAAATTCGTCGCGCAGAAGAACGCCGAATCCAGCCGCCAGCAGGAAGAATTCGTCCGCGCCGGCTGGACGATCGTGCAGGCGCCGCCGCCCGATCCGCAGCTGATCGCCCTCGATCCCTCCTTGCTCAGGACGCGCGAGGCCGAGCTCCGCCAGCAGATCGCGACCACCACCGTCTCCGGCGATCAGGCCGCGCACCTCGCCACCATCGCCCGCGAGGCGCAGCAGGAAGCGACGCAGGTCGCCGCCGTCGAAGCGCTGGGCCGCATCCGCAGCGACGAAGCCCAGGAGCAGCTCGAAGGCCTCCTCCACACGCTCCCCGACGGCACGCTCGCCCGCCGCGAAGTCGCGCCGCTCCTCCGCCCGCGCGACCTGTCCGACTCGCGCGCCGCGAAGCTCGCGATGCTGCTCGACGACAGCGGCCTCAACGCGGTCGAGCGCAAGCAGATCGCCTTCACGCTCTCGCTCGTCGGCCTGCGCGACCAGAGCCAGCTGCCTTCCGGGGTGCTCGAGCAGCTCTCGTCCTCGGCGCGGTCGCTGCTCGCCCAGACCACTTCTCTCGCCAGACTCGATCGGAGCACTCCTTGAACTTGAAGCGCCTTCTCTGTTTTCTCTCCCTCGCCGTCGCCACGCCGGCTGCCGCGCAGACGTTCACGATCAACCCGATCGGCAGCATCTATTCCTGGCTCTACCCGACCTGGAAGTGCGTCAAGGCCGACGGCTCGTACTGCGGCGCTACCGAGATGGCGAACCCGTACTACAAGCAGGTCCTGATCCTCTCCACCGGCTTCGCCGACTCCGAACGGCCCGCCTTCTGGGCCGATTTCGACAAGACCGTGTCGCTGATGACGTACTCGGCGGGCACTTCATGGACTGCGCAGCGGGCTTCGCAGATCCTCTACATCGGTTACTTCATCCCCGGCGGCGCTCTCGGCGCGGCCGACGCGGTCTTCGGCGGCAAGGTCGCGCAGCACCCGATCCGCGGCTACGCGCTCTCGCTCGCGCAGAGCGCGGTCTACTCGCAGATCGACTCGATCCGCTACTGGACCATCCCGCAGCTGCGTCCGATCGGCGCGGCGGTCCTCTTCAACACCTTCCAGACTCCCGTGACCGCGAACGCGTCGCCGCCCTCTTTGGTCAACAAGCCGTTCGGCATCTGCAAGTACACGCGGCAGGACCTGGTCGAGCGCCAGGCCTACGTGCCGACGCACGAGCTCGCGCACGCGTCGCTCAACTTCCTCGACGAGTACGTCGAGCAGGGGTTCGAGGACCTCTCGATGAAGCAGATCGACGTCGCCACGCCGCTGGTCCTCTTCGACTGGACCTGGGGCGGCCTCGTCAACGCCGTCGGCAACTTCCTCGGCGTCTACGACTACAACATCAGCGAGATCCTCTCCAACAACGGCAACGACAACATGGCGACCGTCCCGGGCGTCACCACCGTCTACACGCCCGGCTGGAACGGCCAGTGGTACGGCTACGAGGGCGGCATGTTCTTCGGCCGCGGCACCTGGCACCAGGCCGGCAGCAACTTGATGAATGGAAACAACGTGATGCGCGGTTGGGACGACGGCTTCGCCTACGCCCACTCGCCCTCGCAGCAGCAGGTCGTCGACAATGCGTTCGACGGCGGCATCCGCCGGCCCAACGATCGCGTCCGGAACGCCGGCCCGATGAACGGCTGGCCGCTCGCGTTCGGCTCGAGCACGCACGTGATGCTCTTCGACGGCGACAAGAACCACCACTTCCATCCGACGCAGCAGTACTACGTGCAGGTCGGCTGGTACGACCGGCAGTGGAGCACGTGCTGGTGGGGCATCTTTCCTTACCCCTGCTACAACGACGTCTGGACGACCGCCTGGAACTGGCTCTATCCGGAGTACCGGTCGATCAACCTGCCGATGTCGTCCTTGTACGGTCTCGCCAGGCTGGCGCAGCAACTGGTCTGCGCGGCCGGCGTGAACGAGGTGTCGTCGAACGGCGGGACCATCCGCCTGTGCGATCAGAACCTCGACACCATCGCCAACAACTTCCTTCCGACACTGAACTTTCCCGTGCCTTACCAGGACGTCTCGGTGCCGGCCTCGCAGTGGTTCACGACCTACTGGTGGCGATTCGCCACCTGGAACGGCCGCGCGACCAGCGGCTACACGGGCTGGTCCAGTTTCTATCGGAGCTTCTGATTCGACGTACACCCAGGGGTGGGTGCACAATGGGCGGGAGCGCTTCCGGGGACGGGGCGCTCCCGCCCGACTTTTTGCCGGCGCTCTGTTCAAGCGCTCGCCAGCATGGTAAACTCCACTCGTGGCGCATCCATCTGCTGCCCGGCTGATCCCCGACTGCCGCGTCTCGGTCGACGGGAAGAAGCTGGACACCGAAAAAGACGCGGCCCTGACCAGGGTTGAGGTCGATCTCGACGTCGACCTCTTCGGCCAGTGCGTGCTGGTCTTCAACGACCCGCAGCAGAAGCTGATCAACGGCAAGGATTTCGAGAGCGGCACGGCGATCAAAGTGGAGATCGGCTTCTCCTCCAAGCTGCAGAAGATCTTCGAGGGCGAAGTGGTGGCGCTCGAACCGCAGTTCCGGCGCGACATGCCCCCGTCGTTGCGCGTGGTCTGCCAGGAGAGCCTGCACCGGCTGGCGCTCTCGCAGATGACCCGCGCCTTCAACGACGTCGACGACAAGGAGATCGCCAACAAGATCGCGCAGGAGCACGGCCTCTCGGCCGACGCGCCCTCGGGGACCAAGGAGCACATCCTCCAGGGCAACGTGACCGACGCGGCGTTCCTGCGGCGGCTCGCGCAGAAGCACGGCAACCACCTGAGGATCGAGGGGAAAAAGCTCATCATCGGGCCGCCGCCGTCGGGCGCCAGCATCACCGTCGGTCCCGGCGACGGCCTGCGCAAGGTGAAGGTGCGCGTCCAGTCGAACACGCAGGTCGAGGAGATCTCCGTCCACGGCTACGACCCCAAGACCAAGAAAGAATTCGTCGGAAAGGCGAAGGGCTCGGGCGTGGTCGGCGAAGGGACTTCGAAGTACGGCAAGGGCAAGACGCTCTCGTTCGCGGGCCACGAGCATCAGCCGGCGGACCAGGCCACCGCCGAGGCCATGGCCAAGGGCCGGATGCGCAA
>VBLM01000258.1 GCA_005879095.1 Deltaproteobacteria bacterium | reverse complement strand
CGCTTCAAGGGCGCGGCTGCATGCCGCACCGACGTTCCCTCGGAAATTTTCGCCTCGATGATCGTCGGCACCTACGTGCTGCTCGGAATGCGCATGAGCCGGATGACGGAAAAGCCCGACCTCGCCGAGTGGGCACGCAGCCTCCACACCCTGATCCGCGAGGGATCGGCCCCAACGGAAGAACCGAAAGCACGGAGCCTTTCATGAACCGCAAATTCGTCGTTTTCCTCGCTGCAGCAGGCGTTGCCGCGCTCGGCGCCGTCGCGCTCTCGGCTCGCGCAAAGACGCCCGTCAATCTCGCCGCCAACAACCCGGGACCGGCGGCGGTCAGCCTGGCCAAGGTGGTGACGGTCAAGAGCGCGCCGCGCGAGGAGATCACCGAGGTCGCCGGGCGGCTGGCGCGGATCCTCGTCCGCAAAGGCGCCTTCGTCGGCGAGGGCCAGGTCATCGCGCAGCTCGATCCGGAGCTGGCGGACGCGCAGGTCCTGCAAGCCGAAGCGGCGGTCAAGGCCGCTGAAGCGCAGGCGGCGATGGCGTCCGACACCGCCCAGCGGCAGACGCAATTGCAGCAAACCGGCAGCGTCAGCGAGTGGCAGGGCAAGAGCGCCAACTCGCAGGCCAGCGCGGCCTCGGCACAGCTGCAGGCGGCCCGCGCTCAGTTGGCGCAGGCCCGCGCGGCGCGAAAGCGGCACGATCTGCGCGCACCGTTTGCAGGCGTGCTGATCGACGCGCCCGACCAGGTCGGCGCCACCGTCGCGCCGGGCGCGACGCTCTTCACGCTCGAGCAGCTCGATCCGCTGGTCCTGAAACTGACGGTGAGCGACGCGGCGCGTGCCGTGCTCAAGGTCGGCTCCCGCGTACATATCGAAGCCGTCGGCGGCAGCGCGGCAGCGGACGACGCGTGGGTGCGGGCCGTGATCCCATCGGCCGATCCCGCCACCCGCCGCATCCCGGTGGAAGTCGTGGTGCCGAACAGGGACGCGCGCTTCACCGCCCACACGCTGGCGCGCGCGATCCTGCCGATGGGCTCGGTCGAGGACGCGATCTCGATTCCCGCCAGCGCCCTCTCCTCGCAAGGCGGCGACCACGTCTACACGCTCGCCGACGGCGAGATCCGCCGCGTGGCGGTGCAGGTGATCGAGCGCGGCGCCCTGCAGATCGTGCTCAAGTCTGCGCAACCACTGGATAAAGTAGTCGACTACCCCGCGCCCGATCTCCAGGACGGCGCAAAGGTCTCGGTGAAGTAATGTCCCTCTCCGACGTCGCCATCAAACGGCCGGTCTTCACCTCGATGATGGCGCTGTGCCTCATCGTGCTGGGGATCATGGGCGTCAACCGCCTCGGCACCGACCTCTTCCCCGACGTGACGTTCCCGGTGGTGCTGGTCTCGACCGTCTACAAGGGCGCGGGGCCGGGCGAGATCGAGACCCAGGTCACCAAACCGCTGGAAGACTCGATCGCCGGCATCAGCGGCATCGACAAGATGCACTCCTGGTCGCGCGAGAACGCGAGCACCATCGCGGTGCAGTTCAAGCTGACCGAGAGCCTCGACCGCGCGGTGCAGGAAGTGCGCGACAAGGTGGCGCAGGCGCAGTACCTGTTGCCGCACGACGCGGATCTGCCGAAAGTCAGCCGCGTCGACATCGGCGCGGCGCCGGTCCTGACCTACGCGGTGAGCGCGGATCTTTCCAGCCAGCGGCTGCGCAAGCAGATCGAGGACCGCATCCAGCCCTCGCTGCAGCAGCTGGAGGGCGTGGCCGAAGTCCGCGTCACCGGCGGCGATATCCGGGAGATCCAGGTGGATTTGGACCTGGACAAGGTCAAGGCGGTCGGGACCAGCCCGTTCGAGATCGCGCAGCGGATCGGGATGGAGAACCTGAATCTTCCGGCGGGCCACCTCGCGCTCGGTCCGACGGAATTGACCGTGCGCACGCTGGGAGAGTTCAAGGACGTCGAGGCCCTGAAGGCGCTGCCGATCGCGCAGAGCAAGACCGGCTCGCAGGTCCGGCTGGGCGAGGTCGCCACCGTCACCGACGGCGTGACCGAGCGGCGGACGATGGCGCGCCTCAACGGCCGGGACGCGATCATCCTCGAGATGGTCAAGCAGCCCGGGTCGAACACGGTCAAGGTCGCCGACGCGGTGAAGAAGTCGCTGGCGGTGCTCGAGCCGGCGATGGGCAACGGCTTCAAGGCGCAGCTTCTGCTCGACCAGTCGGCGATCATCCGCGCCAACGCGCGCGAAGTCTACGTCGCGCTCTTCTTCGGCGGCGCGATGGCGGTCCTGATCATCCTCATGTTCCTGCTCGACCCGCGCGGCACGTTCATCTCGTCCTTGGCGCTGCCGACCAGCGTGATCGGCACGTTCTTCGTCATGTACGTGCTCGGTTACACGCTCAACCAGATGACGCTTCTGGCGCTCTCGCTCGCGATCGGCCTCTTGATCGACGACGCGGTCGTGGTGCGGGAAGCGATCACGCACCGTCTCGATCGAGGAGAAGACCCGGCGACGGCGGCCT
>VBLM01000257.1 GCA_005879095.1 Deltaproteobacteria bacterium | reverse complement strand
CGTTCATTTGAAGCCGGCCATCGCCCCGCGTCTGGTCCTGGTCGAGGCAACCATTCCGGATGCTCTCGTCGCGACCCTCCGCGGCGCGCTGCCTACCGGCTGGGATGACGTTCCCGACAGCGGTGCCGCGCGGCCTGTCGGCGACTCCTGGCTACAGGGCGCTTCGTCGCTGGCGCTCGAGGTGCCGTCGATTCACTCGAACAACGAAACCAACGTCGTCATCAATCCCGCGCATCCTGATTTCGCGCAGCTCGCGATCGGCAATCCGGTTCCTTTTGCCTTCGATCAACGCCTGATCTGATGACGCTGACGAACACGTCGGTAAGACCATGGGACTCTCAATGCTCGGCATCGTCGCCGCAAAGGGCTTCGGCGTCGTCGCCGTCACCGTTGCCCTCCTGGTCGTCGTCCTGTTTGCAGCGGGGATCATGCCCCGGCACAGCGCCGCATTGCTCGCCGACGCAGTAAGCGGGGCCGCTATCAACAGCCGGTGCGCCGCAGAGATGTTTCCGAACCTCCACCTTGCACGTGACCGGCGTCTGGTTGCCGTCGTCGTCGGTGACGACGGCTGAGATCGAATAGACCCGTCCGTCGCCTTTTCCTCTTCGCTCGGCGCGCAGCTTTACGGTCGTATCGTCGACGATGACGATGTCGTCGCAGGTTTTATCGCCTCTGCCAGACTCCGGCTCGTCGGAGGTGACACTGACGATCGTGCCGGTCACCGCCAGTGCGCCGTCGCACTGGTCAGCGATGATTGCGATACAGTCGCTCAGCGTCACCGTGTGATAGGAGTGATTTGGCGGCCAGAGCGAGGCGATGATCCCATTCGCGTCCTCCTTGGTCGTGGCGACGGGCGGCAACGTGTCCTGCACCTTGACCTGGAAGCTGCAGGAGGCGGCGTTGCCCGAGCCGTCGACTGCCATGCAGGTGGCCGACGTCGGCGAAGGATCCTCGGGGAATTTGGTCCCCGATGGCGGCGAGCACGTGACCTGCGCGACGCCGCAGTTGTCGGTTGCCGTCGGCGCGAAGCTGGCGATCGCGCCCTCGTCGGTGCACTCGAGCGTCTGCTCGGCCGGGCAGACGATGCTCGGCGGCGTCTCGTCGACAACGGTAACGTTGGCGGTGCACGAGGAGGTGTTCCCTGCGTTGTCCGTGCAGTTGAGAGTCGCGTTGGTCACGCCGAGGCCGAAGGGACCGGGCGGGCTCTGGAGGCAGTTGGCGTCATTGTCGGCATCGTCCGAGCCCGAGTCGATCGAGGCAGCGGCGTGGCAGGTGCCGTCGGCGGTGACGGTCACATCGTGGCAGCGCGCATTGGGACCACACGTCGGCATCGCCGGCGCGACGGTCGAGCCGCTTGCGAGCACCGACGGCGTGATGCGCGTTAGCGCCTGGACCACCAGCCCGGACGTCTGAAAGGGCGCTTTGACCTTGGCGGCCTCGAGGTAATCGGTGAGATAGCAAATGCCTTCCGCATTGTTGAGTTGCATGAATGGCGCGAGATTGGCGTAGAAGATGTTGTCGGGCAGAACGCGGACTTTCGCCGAGTTGGCGGCGGCAAACGTGGTGAGCCCCGCGCGCCCCGATGCGAGAGCGTCGATCGTGCCACCGAGCAGCGCCGTCTGCCCAGCGGTTCCGGCGTAGAACGACAGTGCGGCGTACTTCAAGTGCTGAGCCAGATACACGGCAGGGGAGTTGCCCACCCCCGTGCCAACCTTGACCTGAGAAGTCCGCGGCACATCCACATCGGCCACCTTGAGGAAAGAGGAGTTGATACCGACCGCATACGTGTTGGGAACGATGACGTAGGGATTTGCGAGCGCCAGGTCCTTGTCAGCCAACACCGGGTCGAATGCCCAGCCGATCTCAAATTGATTCGCGCGGAAGCCCGTGAGCAGATCGGGCACAGTGGCGTAAGTGGTGAACTCGATCGGGAGATTCAGCTTCACTCCGAGCCGGCACGAGATGTCGATGGCCGGGCCGACGGGAACGCCGTTCTTGAGCGTGGCGTAGTGCTGGTTCGTCGTCGCAATCCCGATGCGAAGCTTCGTCCCACTCGGCGAGAGCTGGCTCAGCGCAGCGCTGCTCGGCAAACCGACCGCGGGATCGAATGTGCCGCCGATCGGGTTGTTCGCGCAGAGCGGATGGGGAACGAATGCATCTGCCGCGAGCTCTGCGCGGCCGGGATGGTGTTGGGCAAACTCGCGTCCGCTGCATACGTCCTCCGACGTCCCAAGCCCTGGATCGTGTTCTTACTTCCGTGGTTTGCAACCCGGATGTGGCTCCACAAGGAAGGTGGACCGTGCGCTGGATTTGTCGCAGGCCCGAGGCCGGTCAAATGCCGAAGCACGGCTCTGTCAGCGGCCGCTCGCGTCAAATCCGTAAGCATCGAGGTGTCCGCCGATCACGGCTGCGGCGATCACCCGTGGCACGTAACTCCGGGTTTCATCCGAGAGCAGCTTCATCCGCCAGAGGTGCCAGAAGTCATGGGCAGCGTTTCGCAGGCCCCGTTGCGTTTGCGCGACGCGCTGGAGCGACTGTCGCAGCATCGATTCACCCATGTTGTAACCGGCGAGGGACAGCATGAAGGATTCGGGCCCGAATTCCGACATCAGCTTGGCGAGATAGTCGGCGGCGGCCCGCGTGGACTTCTCGGGATCGAGACGCTCGTCGACCGTCGGGTCGACGCGCAATCCAAACCTCCGCGCGGTCGTCGCAGTGAACTGCCAGAGTCCCGCGCTGGTGGTGTTCTTCGCCCCTGGCTCGAAGTCCGACTCTACCCACACCACGTAACCCAGTTCTGGCGGCAGCGAGCGGTCCGAGAGCTGCTTCGAGATCATCGGCCAGTACTGACTCTTTCGTTGCAGGAGCACGCGCGCGTCGGTTCCGCGGAGGATTGCGTCGCGCTGGGCTCGGACATTGGCGCTGAAATCGGGCGGCATTCCGTCGACATCGGCGCCGAACTTCTGCAGAACGGCGCGGATGTGAGCATCGAGCTGGTCGCCATCGGCTCGGGCACCGCGGCCCAGCAGAAGTGCAGCTGCGACGAGAAGCGTCATCAATTTTGCCATCGCTTCCCTCCCTCTTCAGGAGGTGCAGACCTGGAAGATTTTGTCGCGCGGGAAGCTACCGCTCCATTCCGAGGCCGTAACGCTTCGGGTTTCCTCCGACCACTGCCGCAGCGAGGACCTTCGGCACGTACTCCCGGGTCTCCTCGGGCAGCAGCTTGCGGCGGTAAAGGTACCAGAAGTCGCGTTTCTCCCTCCCGAAACCGCCGGGTTCCCGCGCCAACACCTGCAGAGCGCGACGCATCTTGTTCTCGCCCGAGTTGTAGCTGGCGAGCGCGAGCATGAACGAGTCAGATCCGAAATCAGCGAGAAGTTCCGCAAGATACTGCGCCGCTGCGCCAGTGGACTTGGCGACATCCGCTCGCTCATCGACGTCAGAATCGACCCGCAGGCCGTGGGCCCGTGCGGGCTGTGGCTGGAATTGCCAGAGACCCAGGCTGCCAATGGGACTCTTTGCGACCGGATTGAACAATGATTCTGCCCAAGCCACATAGCCCATTTCCTCGGGCAGACCGCGCGCGGTCAATTCTTTCGAGATCAGCGGCCAGTACTTTGCCTTGCGAGCATAGATGGCGTGCAAGTCCGGGTCTCGCAGGAGTCGATCGACATGATGACTGAGCCTTTCCTTGAAGATCGGTGGCACCGCATAGGTTTCGGCCCCGAATTTTCGTAGCAACCTGCGGATGTCTTGATCGAGCTGATCGCCGCGAGCGGTGACTTCTCCATCGGTTCCGCCGCGCTTGCGGGCTTCACCGGCCTTGCGTCGTGCTTCGTCGACGAGCTGGTCGAGTTTTTGCTCGAGGACAGCGAGTCTTCCCGGATCCTCTTCGGCCTCCATCTGGCCGAGCAGCGAGTGGATCTGGTCGTCGACCCGGCTGGCTGATCTTTGCGACAGCGCAACGCCGGCCGTTGCCGCTGCGGCCATTGCAACGATCGTCATGCCGAATGCAGCTTTTCGCGTCGGGCGCTGCGAGCGTTCCAGAGCCGCGATGAGTTCTTGCATGGATTGGAAACGTTCTGCAGGCGCTGCCTGCAATCCATGTGAAAGCACACGGCGCAAGCGCGCAGGAACTCCGCTCCCCTTGCGGGGCCGGCGAAGCTCGCCGACCTCGATCGCACGCTGAAGCTCCGCGAGCGTATCCCCTGCGAACGGCCGCTCGCCGTAGAGCCCTTCATGGAGAGCGACGCAATAGCTGAACATGTCTGCGCGCGCATCCAGGGGATCGCCGCGCATCTGCTCGGGAGCCATGTACGCGGGACTTCCAGCCATCGCGTTGGTCGAGGCCGTTCGATTCGAGCGCGTGGCGGCGAGAATACCGGCGAGGCCGAAATCGGTCACGCGGGGGCGACCGTCACTCCCGATCAACACGTTCTCCGGCTTGAAGTCACGGTGCAGGATGCCGGCAGCGTGGGCCGCCGCCAGCCCGCGCGCGGCAGGTAAGAACATCTGCAATACGTCCCGCCAACCACGCGGTTTTTCGCGCAGCCAATCGGCGAGCGTACCTCCCTCCACCAGCTCCATGGCGAGGAATACATGTTCGCCCGACGTGCCGACGTCGTGAACGGCAAGGACATTGGGATGCGAGAGCTGCGCCATCGCCTGCGCTTCCCGGAGCGTGCGCCCGCGCAGATCCACTCCCATTGCATCGGGCGAAGCCTCTGGCCGGAGTACCTTGAGGGCAACCTTGCGATCGAGCTTCGGGTCGCGCGCGGCATAGACGACGCCCATTCCGCCCGCGCCGATCGGACCAATCACTTCGTAGCGCCCGACGCGCCTCTTCTCGAGAACGGAGATCTCGGCCGAAGGTTGCCGCACGATTTCTGCAAGCAGCTGCCGGCAGAGATCACACTCGCGCAGATGGCTCTCGGTTTGCGCCAGCACATCGGATGCCAGGCGCCGCCCGACATAGCCAAGCAGTTCATCTTCCGAGACGCATCCCATGGCTTCCATCCGCGGTCGCCTCGGACGCGACTGGGCGTATAGTACCACGTGGGTTCGTCGCAGTTAGCCGGAGTCCATTGTGATGCCAAACCCGCTCTCGCGCCTGTTCCTGACGCGGCTGGAAAGCCGGCCCGAGTTGCTTGGCGACCGCTCGTTGGAATCGATCGAGACGCTATTGCGCGAGTTGGACGGCGCTGGCCGAGGCGCGTGGCCGACAGTGCACCTGGATGTGGAAACCTTCGTCGTGCACCTGTCGGATCGTGTCCGGGGGCAATCGGATCTCAACGAAGCGATCGCGACGATGCAGGGTTCAGACCTTTTCCTCGCCTGCGCGTGCGTTGCCAGGATTCCGGCGGCGCTGATCGAGTTCGAGCGCGTACACCTGTCCCGCGTAGGAAGCCTGGTCGCGCGGATCGATCCGTCTCCCGCGTTTGCCGAAGAGGTCGCGCAGACGATGCGGGAGGCGCTTCTGGTCGGCGCGCGTGGGAACGCGGCGGAGATTTGCAAGTACTCCGGCCGCGGCCCGCTGTCGAGCTGGCTCCGTGTGATCGCGGTCCGCACTGCGCTGAGGGTTCGTCGAGAGCGGCTCCGGGCTTTACCGATGAAGGAGGGAGAAAAGGAGTTCGAGCTCGCGCGCACCGTCGATCCGGAAATGGACTACCTCAAGATCAGGTACCGTGCGGCATACGAGGACGCGCTCAAGGAATCGCTCCGCTCGCTGCCGGATCGTGACGCGCTCCTTCTCAAACTCCATTACCTGGACGGCCTCAGCATCGACAGCATCGGAACCCTGTACGGCATTCACCGCTCCACCGTCGCGCGCTGGAGAGCCCGCGTCCGCCGCAGTGTGCTCGACGGTACGCGCGAACAGCTCCAGCGCCGCCTGTCGCTGACCGAATCCGAGTTCGACAGCATCGTCAAGCTGGTTCGCAGTCAACTGGCGGTCAGCCTCCGCAGCGTGCTGGTCCGACCGCCCAGCGAGACTGCCTGACGCGAGGATTACATTGGCCAGGTGGCGAATGATCCCTCCTCAGGGGCCGCGTCAGTGATGACGTAACCCATCGATCCGAGCTCGGTGAACCAGGTCTCCGTGCGCGTGGTCCAACGAAAGCTCTGGGATTGCCCAGCAGGCTGGAATCGACCACGGCGCTCATCTCGGTGCCGATGATGTTCACAGAGAGAGAAGTGATCTGTCGCGCCACGGCTCAACCCTGCCTGCGTTGACGAGGCGGTGCGACAGATCTCGCGCCGAGGACACTTCCTGATCGGGGAACAGGTCCCCCACTTCATGTCCGGAGGAGTCATGGAGCGATGGATCAAGGTGTTGCTCGTCGCGGCGGCGATGACGTTGGGCTGCGGTGGAGATCTCGATCCGCAGGATGTGGGTAGCGGCGCAGAGGCCTCGATGAGCGTGCAGAAAGCGCCTCTCGCGCACGGCAAATGCCCGGACGGCACCTTCAAATGCGGCAAGGTCTGCTGCGACGCAAGCGATGGGGCTTGCGTGAATGGAGTGTGCTGCTTTCCACCGCGCTGCCCTTAGCAGGCGCTGCCTTCGAATCGCGAACGACGGACTCCGGATGGACGGAGCACGCACTTGGTTTGTGGGCTCGCCGGAACCACGGCGGGAAGGGGAAGGGCCATGAAGCCGAAGCAGGAGTTCGGAACGCTGCTGATCACGATCCTCGCGATGATGGTCGCCTGCGGTGGGGAGAACGGCCGCGAAGGTCCTCGCGCTTCGCGCACTTCGTCCCTCGACGTTGTCCAACAAGGCTGTGTCTTCGGGGCATGGTCCGCGCCGGTCAACATGGGACCGGTGATCAATGGGCCCTTCGAGGAGACCCATCCCTGGATCACGAACGACGGCCTGAGCCTGTACATCACGACGACACGCTTCTCACAAAAAGCCAATGATGAGGACATCGGCGTCGCCCACCGCAGCAACCTCACTGCGCCGTGGAGCGCTCCCGTGCCGCTCGGGCCGAACGTCAATACGGTGGGCTTCAACGACGCGGTGCCGACCATCTCGGAGGACGGTCTCGATCTGTATTTCCACAGCCCGAGACCCGGCGGCTGTGGTGCCGCCGATATCTACGTGTCGCACCGCGACGATCCAAGTGACGACTTTGGCTGGCAGCCGGCGGTGAACCTCGGTTGCGTCGTGAACAACGGCGACCGCGACAACGGACCTGACTTCTTTCAGGCAAACGGGACCGACTACCTCTATTTCTTGCAGAACAACACGCTTGGCCACATCGGCACCGCGACGAACCCGAACATCGTGCTCAGCATCCGCGCGACGGGCTCGGGTATCACTGGTTGGAGCGCACCGGCGGTGGTGGCGGAACTGAATTCCGTCTACAGGCAGGGGCGTATGGCGCTCCGGCGGGCAGATGGGCTCGAGATGTGTTTCTCGCGCGACAGCGACCCGAGCGGGTTCGGTGGCACGGACATCTACTGCTCGAGCCGTCCGAGCCTCTCGTCTCCGTGGTCGGTGCCCGTCAACCAGGGCACCATGATTGATACGGCGTTCAACGACGGTGGCGGGGCGTTCGATTTCAGCGGGCAGACGCTGTATTTCTTTTCTGACCGCCCCGGCGGTTTCGGGATGCGCGACCTCTATACAACGACGCGCAAGCAGCTCTGTACGCCGATCGCCAAATGCCAAAACGTGAAAGTGGAGGCGGACAATAGCTGCCATGGCAGCGCCTCGATCAACGCGGGCTCGTCCGACAGGGAGGGCGACAACGACACGACCTGCACGCAGAGTGCGGCCGGACCGTTTGGGCTCGGCACGACGCAGGTGACGCTCACCTGCACGGACAAGGCGTCCGCCTTTGCCCCGACAGTCACGGACAACTGCGGCGTTGCCTCGGTGCAGTGCTCGCCGGCGTCCGGCTCGATCTTCCCAGAAGCTCCCTCGCCTACCTCGGTGACCTGCGCCGCGATCGACGGCGCCGGCAACCAGTCGACTTGCGGTTGGCGGATCCTCGTGCAGGACACGCTCGCGCCAGTCGTCACGGTGAAGCCAGGCGTGGACGGCTTCATCGCTTCGCTCTGGCCACCGGACGGCTCCCTGCAGACGGTCTCGCTGAGCGAGTGCATCGCGAGCATTGTCGACCAGTGCGACGGCACCGCGCTAGCTACGATCGCACGCGTGACTTCCGACGAGTCAGTCAAGGGAAACGGCAAGAGGGGCGAGGACATGGTGATCATCGACGACCGGACCGTGCAACTGCGCGCTGACCGGGACGGCTCGGGCGATGGACGTGTCTACACCATTTTCGCCAACGTCACGGACGACGACGGCAACACTACCCAGGTATCCTGCAAAGTGCAGGTCCCTCACGATCAGTCCGGCGCGCCGGCCGTCGACAGCGGCGTCGCCTCCTGCGTTGGGTCGGGCTGCGACACCGCGCACGTCAATCACTGATGTCGCGGTGAAACCGCTACCTAAGGCCGTTTTCAGCGGTGTCGTTCGCCTGGCTGAGCTTTCCGCTTTCCCTGAAGAGACACAAGGAGATTCAACTTCAGGGCCTGAGAAGCCCTCGCGAGAGTTGCGAACGTGAAACTGGCGTCGTTCGGATCGAGAACACGGTTCACCACGGTTCGGCTGGTGCGCATTCGTTCCGCAAGCTTGGTCCTGGTCACGCGATCGCGTGCCATCTTCGCCAGGATCTGGTCCGCGAGGATCTCGGTTCGCCCGTCGTACTCGGGGTCGGGGACCGGGCCGAAGCCGAGATCTCCCCGACCCCGCTTTTCTCGCGGCGTGAACCACTCGCCTTGCTGGTCGTGTGATAGGAAGAGGCCCACCGCATGTCAGGGCAAAGCGAGAACAGCGGAAGTGCGGGAACACGGACAGAGGCTTCGCCGGAGGTGTCTGCTCGCGCTGGCGTGAATCACTCGGTTCTGCGGCGACACGACAGCCCAAAGAAGGACGGCATGGAAGGCGATCACGAGGCGCGGCGCACAGGGCGGCGTAACCTGCTCCGCGGGGCAGCGCTCACCGCGGCCTCGATGGGCGCTCCGTCGCTCGCCGGGTGCGCCACGGCAGCGTCCGCCCAGCGCAGCGGAGCCATCCAGGCGCCGGTGGGCGGCAGCGACGAGCCGTACCCGATTCCGTGGCTGGACAAGAACGGCAGCCACAACCAGGCCGGGCCTGGGCTGGAGCCATCCAGCATCTACCACTTCAAGGGTCGCATCGCCCGCGCCGCCGAATTCATCGGATCGGGCGTCGACGGCGCCGGCAACCGGCTCGCCTTCGGCTCGAGGACGACGGACAACTCGTTCATGCAGGGCGAGTGCTGGACCTCGCAAAGGCGGGCGCGCCGCGGAGCGTGGACGCACCTCTGACTCACGCTCTTCCGGGGACAGGCTGTCCCCGAGAACCAGGTGCACGACTTTCACCCCCCAATCCGGCCGAGCGGACTGTACTGGGTGGTGGACATACCGGAGGGCGGGCTCGATGTTTCGGCTGACGGCCGGTCGGCGTCCCTGCGGCTGACGCGCGTCGAGGTCATCGATCAGCCGCGTTGGCCAGCGCCCGACGCGGAAGGCCTTCCCGCGTCGATGGACATCACCATGCGCTGGATCGCGACCGACGAACCGGTGGTGATCGACGATCCCGGCAAGCAGTTCCGATTCCGTGGCTGGAAGGCG
>VBLM01000256.1 GCA_005879095.1 Deltaproteobacteria bacterium | reverse complement strand
GCCTGCGGCAGCGCATCGTCCTTTCCGACGACGATCGGGCCGCGATCCAGGCGCGCGTCCTGTGGGACGAGCCGCTCGGCGAGGAGCTCGAGGGCTGGGTTCGGCGGCATTATCGCGATCGGCTGGTGGGGAGCGATCTGGCCGATCCGCAGCTCGCGCGCGACGGCTTCGCCGCGCTCGACGAGCTGACGCAGATTCTGCGGCTCGGCAGCGTCTACGACTTTCAAAAGTAGCTACTTCTCCGGATTTTCTTTTCGCACCAGCTTGCCGTCGGGGTCGACGAGGTAGTCGGCGTCGTCGTAGCTCAAAGCGAAGAGGCCGTCCTCGCGGAGCGTGATCGATTTGGGCGCCTTCTTCGCGATCATCGAGGCCGCGTCCGCTGCGATTTTCAACGTCGTCGAGGGCGCCTCGGCCTCCCTCGGCGGCTCCGTTGAAGTCGACGGCGACGGCGACGGCGACGTGGCCGTGGGCGGCGCATTCGCGATCAAAGGCGTAGCCCGCTTCTGCTCCTCTTTCGATCGATCGAGATCCGCCATCTTCGCGCGGATCTTCGTCTGATCTTCCGGCGGCAGCCGATCCAGCTCCTTTGCCGAGTCGGGATTCGTATCGACCAGCTTCGCCGCCGCCTCGACGAACGGCCGCGGCACCGGCACCGGCGACGACGCGAGCTTGAGCGGCCCGGCCTGCTTCGCCAGCCGGTCCTCGCTGGCCTGCGCCTTGCGCAGCGCATCGAAGGCGGGCTTGAGATCGGACACCGTCAGCCCGCCGCGGGCGTCGGCGAGGGCATCGGCCAGCTCGTCGGCGGCCTGCACCGCCTCGATCCGGAGCCGCCCGCCGCGATCGAACTCGGCCGCCAGCTGCGGGTCGCGCTCCTCGCGCAGCATCTCGGCAGCCGTCTCGCGGATCCAGGTGCCGCGGTCTACGGCCATGATCAGCTTCTGGAATTCCTTCCGCGCCGCTCCGACCGAACCGTAATCGCTGCCGCGGATGGCGTCGAGCTGGTCCCGGGTGGGCCGCGCGTCGAGGGCCTGCTGCGCCCATCGCTCCTGCCGGGTCAGCTCACGCAGGACGCGGTCGTCGCGCTGCACCGCCGCGCTGCCGGCGATGCATCCGGAGCCGAAGAGCGCGAGGGCGAGAAGTGTGCGGCGCATGGAAACCTCCAAAGAGACAGATCATGGCCCGCGGCCGCGGCGTCAAGCGGTTGTGAAACGCACGCAAGGTGACGGACGGGAGTCGCCATCGGCCACGCCACACAGTAGAACGGCTGAGGGAGGTAGAGATTCAATGCTCTTGCTGGCGGTCATGTTGCTGGCAGCCCCCGAGGGGCTGGCGGAGAAGCTGCGCCACCTCGTCTCTGCCGACGCCGCGTGGGCGCCCTCGCCGGCGCCCGACGCGAGCCGGGTCGCGTTCCTGACCACGCTGTTCGGCACGCGACAGGCCGCCTCCATGTCGGGCGACGGTGGGTACCCCAGCCAGCTCACCGACGAGCCGGGCGGCGTAATGGCCGTCCGCTATCTTCCGCCGGAAGCGGGTCGGATGGTCGCGCTCGTCAACCGCGGCGGGCGGCGCCGCATCGTGCTTCTCGACGAGTCGGGAACGCCCGCGGTCGAGATCGATCCGGCGCCGGGCGACCAGTACCTGGGCGGTTCGTCGCGCGATGGCAAACGCCTTTTCTACGCGGTGGTGGACAAGGGCGCGGTTTCACTGCGCACGCTGGCGCTGGAGACGAGGAAGCCGGTCGAAGTCGCGCCGCCGCCGCCCGCTGCCGGGGTCCAGCCGCCAGCCGGGTCCCTGCCGCTCAACGAGCTGCTCGCGGGCCTTTTCGCGCTGGGGCCGCCGTCTCCGGACGGACGAACGCTGCTTGCGCTGGTGCAGCGCGGGCAGGGCGAGGCGCTGGCGTCGATCGATCTCGCCGCCGGCCGCGGCGACCTGCTCACCGACAAGCCGGCCCGCTTCCGGCAGCCGCGCTTTTCGCCCGACAATCGCACCGTTTACGTGCTCACCGACGCCGGCCGGCCGACCCTCGGCGTCGATGCCATCACGGTGCAGGGAAAGGTGCGCAAGACGGTCTACGCGCCGCCGCAGAACCTCGAAGCGTTCGCCATCACCGACGACGGCCATCGGCTGATCGTGGCCGCGGAAGCCACCGGCGAGACGCTGTTTTCCCTGCTCGAGCTGCCCAGTCTGCGTGCGCAGCCGCTGGCGGCGCCGCCCGCGGGCGCGCTGGCCCCCGTGTACCCGGGCGAGTCGCCGATGGTGTGGGACAAGACCGGGGAGCGGCTCTTCTTCGGCTGGCGGCTGGCCGACGATACCGCCGATGTCTGGGAGCTGCGGCTCGGCTATGGCACGCCGCTGCGGCTGACGCGCAGTCCTCGGCCGGGGCTGCCGCGCGAGGCCATCTCCCGCCCGTCGCCGCTGAACGTGCGCGATCTGCAGTCCTGGCTGTGGCGGCCGCCGGAGCCGGCGAAGCCGCGCGTGGCGGTCCTCATCTCGGCGACCGGGACGCGGCCGGTGTTCGACAAGCGCATCGCGGCGCTCAACTTCGCCGGCCTGGCGGTCCTGGCGGTCAACGGACCGGGCGCGCAGTCCGCGGCGCTTGCGTACCTGCGCGAGGCGCCGGATCTCGACGCGCACGACCCGATCCTGCTCGATTTCGACGGGCTGCCGGTCGAAGGCAGCTGGAGCGGCGTGGTGGTGCCGCCGGGAAAACAGGGCGGGCTGACGCTCGACCCCGACCAGCCCGACCTCGAAGCCCTGGTCAAATACGCGCGACGGGGCGGCGCAGCCCTGTAATGGCTTCAAGGGCACCGCGGAGGCGCGGAGAACGCGGAGTTTTTTTAAAAAGCATTCTCCGCGAACCTCTGCGCCCTCCGCGCCTCCGCGGTGAGATTTTGCTTTTCAGAGTGCCGCGGCGATGTCGGCGGCGGCGTTCTGCAGCTCGAAGGCGGCGAGGGCGCTCGGCGGGCCCGGTGCGACCAGCAGCACGACGTAATAGCCGTCGCGTAGCGCGCGGCAGAGAAGGGTTCCGCCCGCGCAGCCGAGCCGCAGCTCGACGATGCTGCCCGCGCCGTTCTCGGTGGCGTGCGTCTCCAAGTTGAGCCAGGCGGCCGCCATCTGCGCGCCGAAGACCCTCATGTCGTAGTGAGAGAGGATCGGGTCCCGCACTACCAGCTCGACGAACTCGCCCTCGGAGTCGCAGAAGACCGCGCCGCGCGAGCCCGGCGCCCGCTCCACGAGAGAACTGAGCATGCGCCGGAAAGGCACGCTTCGCTTGTACCCAGAGGGTGCGAGTGGTAGCAAGCGCACTCCTATGGACAAGCGTGCGGCAGTCGTGCTCGCCGTCATCTTCGGCGGCCTGTTCCTGGTGCTGTTCGGCTTCATGCTGCTGGCGTACTCGGCGCTGAAGAGCGCGAGCTTCACTTCCGACATCGAGTCGTCGGCGGGCGCCCGGGTCGGCATCGTCGAGGTCAAAGGCGCCATCGGCGGCGAGGGGCCGGCCGGCGCCGACGCGGAGAAGATCGTCAAGCTTTTGAAAAAGTACGAGAAGGACGACGACATCAAGTCGATCGTGCTGCGGGTGGATTCGCCCGGCGGGTCGGTGGCGCCGTCGCAGGAGATCCACGACGCGGTCAAGCGCATCAAGGGGAAGAAGAAGGTCGTGGTCTCGATGGGCGGGCTGGCGGCGTCCGGCGGGTATTACATCTCGGCGCCGGCGGACAAGATTTACGCCGAGCCGGGAACGCTGACGGGATCGATCGGCGTCATCTTCATGCACTTCAATGTCCGCGGCCTGCTCGAGTGGGCGAAGGTCGACGAGACCACGCTCAAGGCGGGAAAGTACAAGGACACGCTCTCGCCGTTCCGCGCACTACAAGATACCGACCGCGAGGAGATCCAGAGCATCTCCGACGACATCTACGGCCAGTTCGTCAAGGCAGTGGCCGAGGGGCGCGGCCTGCCGGAAGCGAAGGTCCGCGAGATCGCCGAAGGGCGCATCTATACCGGCCACAAGGCGAAGGAGCTGAAGCTGGTGGACGAAATGGGCGGCGTCGACGACGCGGTCGCCGCGGCGTGGCAGCTGGCCGGGCAGACCGGGGAGCCAAAAGTGCAGTACCCGCCGAAGGAGCACGAATTGTCGTTGCGCGATCTGGTGCGCGGCGCGTTCCAGGGCGCGGCCGAGGGCGTTCGCTCCTCGCTGCCGGAAGGGGGCGTGATGTTCCTCGCCCCGGCCTTGATCGGTCACTAGCCATGGATCAACTGTGGGCGCCGTGGCGGATGGACTTGATCGAAAAGGGCCAGGCGCCGCGCGGCTGCATCTTCTGCGACCTGCCGCGGGCGGGCCAGGATCGGGACAATCTGCTGCTCGGCCGGACCCGGAACGCGTTCGCGATCCTGAATAGATTTCCCTATAATAACGGACACTTGATGGTCGTACCGCGAACGCACACAGGAGACCTGTCGGCGCTGCCGGCGGCCGAGTATGCCGAGCTCGACGAGCAGCTGCGGGTGGCGATCCAGCTGCTCGGCGCGGCGTACAAGGCGCAGGGATACAACGTCGGGATGAACCTCGGGCAGGTGGCGGGCGCGGGAATCGCCGACCACCTGCACTGGCACGTGGTGCCGCGCTGGAACGGCGACACCAACTTCATGCCCGTGCTGGGCGACACCAAGGTGATGATCGAGCACCTGCACGCCAGTTGGGACCGGCTGCGCCCGCTCTTCGAGAAGGAATTTTCGACGGTGGCGTCATGGTGAAGGAGCGGGTCCGGGCCATCGTCGCGGCGGCGGTGGCGAAGGCGGTGCCGGAAGGGGCGGGCATCGAGTTCCAGGTCGAGCCGCCCAAGCAGGCCGAGCACGGCGATTTCGCGGTCAACGCGGCCCTGGTTTTGCAAAAGATTGCAAAATCGAATCCGCGCAAGCTGGCGCAGGCGATTGTCGAAAATCTGCACGACCCGGAGCGTCTGTTCGAGAAGGTCGAGATCGCCGGGCCGGGCTTCCTCAACATCCGGCTGGCGCGCGACGTCTGGCACCGCGAGCTGGAAGCGGTCTGGCGCGAGCGCGACCGCTTCGGCCACAGCAAGGCCGGCGCCGGACGCAGGACGATGGTCGAGTTCGTCAGCGCGAATCCGACCGGGCCGATGCACGTCGGCCACGGACGCGGGGCCGTGCTCGGCGACGTGATCGCCAACCTCCTCGAGTGGGCGGGGTACGAAGTCGGGCGCGAGTTCTACATCAACGACGCGGGCGGGCAGGTGTGGCGGCTGGCGCACGCGGTGCTGGCGCGCGCCACCGAGCTCGTCGATGTGCCGCGCGTGCCGCTCGATCCCGAGGATTACCAGGGCGAGTACGTGCGCGAGGTGGCGCAGGCGTGGCTCGACAGCGGCGGCGACCCGAAGAGGCCGTTCGAAAAAATTCGGGAGGAGTTGCGCGCCTTCGCGACCTCCTGGATTTTGGAATACCTAATCAAAAAGGATCTGCAACTGTTCGGTATTCGATTCGATAAGTTCTTCAGCGAGAAAACGCTGCACGACGAGCACCGGCTGGAAGCGGCCGTGAAGCTGCTCGACGAAAAGGGTCTGACCGCCTGGGAAGTCCTCCCGCCGCCGAAGGGAATGGAGCGCGATCCGGACGAAGAGTTCGTCGAGAAGCCGCTCAAAGTCGTCAAGACCACGCGCTTCGGCGACGACCGGGACCGGCCTTTGTACAAGACCAACGGCGAGCCGACGTACTTCGCGGCCGACGTCGCGTACCACTTCGACAAGCTCTCGCGCGGCTACACGCGGCTGATCAACGTCTGGGGCGCCGACCACGGCGGCTACGTGCAGCGGATGAAAGCCGTCGTCCAGGCGATGGGCGGCGAGCTGGAGATCATCCTCTTCCAGCTGGTGAATCTGATGAAGGACGGCCAGCCGTTCCGGATGAGCAAGCGGGCGGCGAACTTCGTCACCTTGCGCGAGCTGCTGGAGACCGCCGGCTCCGATGCGACGCGCGTCTTCTTTCTCCTGCGGCGCGGCGACATGGCGCTCGATTTCGACGTCGGGCTGGCGCAGAAGCGCGACAACTCGAATCCGGTCTTCTACGTGCAGTACGGGCACGCGCGCTGCTCGGCCATCCTGCGCAAGGCGCTAGAGGAGAAGGGCGTCGAGCCGCGCTGGGACCCGGAGGCGATGCAGGCGCTGCAGCTGCCGGAGGAGATCGAGCTGATCAAGCGCATCCTGATGTTGCCGGAGTTGATCGCCAACGCCGCGCAGTCGTTGGAGCCGCACCGGGTCGTCTTCTACCTGCAGGAGACGATCGCCGCTTTTCACGGGTATTATACTAAATATAAGAAAACCGAGCGGGTGATCTCCGACGACCCCCGCAAGACCTCGGCGCGGCTCTATCTCGTGTGGGCGCTGCGCCAGGCGTTGGCGAATGCGCTGGCGGTGCTCGGGGTCTCCGCTCCGGACCGGATGGAACCGCCGGAAGGTGACGAAGTGGCGTGAAGCCGCGTTCGTCTGGTATTCGAGAGACCGATGCGAGACGAGGACCGGCTGAGGGAAAAGCGTCAGATTTCGCTGGAGGACCGGCAGGTGTGGGCGCTGGGCTTTTCGGCGGTGCTGCTGCTCGGCGGCGTGTTCGTCGTCGGGGTGCTCACGGGTAGGAGGATGGCGGCGGAAGTACGGCCTCAGGCCTCAGACTTCAGACCTCAGGTCACTGCACCGGTTCCGTCGGCGCCGCCGGGGGTGGCGGCGCTTCCCGTGCAAAGAACTGCGGAAAACGAAAAGGAAAAGGAGAACGAGAAAGAGATCAAAGGCAAGAACGAGAAAGAGAACGAGAACAAGAACGTTCAAGGGCGGGCGCCGACGGTGGTGCCGGCGCCGCGGCCGGCCACGGTGATTCCCGCTCCGCCGCCGGCGGTCCAGGTCGCATCGGTCGTGCCGGTAATGCTCACGCCGGCGCCCCACGACGTGGGCGAATTCACCGTGCAGGTCGGCGCCTCGCAGGATCGGGCCGAAGCGCAGCGGATGGAGAGCAAGGCCCGCGCCGCCGGTCTCAAGCCGTACGTGGTCGAAGCCGACCTCGGCAGCAAGGGCACCTGGTACCGCGTGCGCGTCGGCGCCTTCAAGGACAAGGCGGCCGCGAGCCGATTCCGAACCGACGTCGAGCGTGAGATGCGCGGTCCGGC
>VBLM01000255.1 GCA_005879095.1 Deltaproteobacteria bacterium | reverse complement strand
TGGTACGACAACGAGTGGGGCTTCTCCAACCGGATGGTGGACGTGGGCCTGCTGGTCGCCGGCAAGCTGTAGCGCCCATGATCCGCTCGATCGAGCAGCTCGACATTTCCGGGAAGCGGCTTTTCATCCGCGTCGATTTCAACGTCCCGCTCGACAAGAAGACCGGCAAGGTGAAGGACGACGCCCGAATCCGGGCGGCGCTGCCGACGATTCAGTACGCGATCGAGCGTCGGGCCAAAGTTATACTTGCTTCACATTTAGGGCGGCCGGATGGAAAAGTGGTGCCGGAGATGTCGCTGGAACCGGCGGGCTCGGTGCTCTCGCGGCTGCTCGGCCGCGACGTGATCTTTGCCGACGACTGCGTCGGCGACGGCGTGCGCAAGCTGGTCGGAGAGCTGCGTGAAGGGCAGGTGCTGCTGCTGGAGAACCTGCGCTTTCACGCCGAGGAGGAAGCGAACGACGACGAGTTTTCGCGCGAGCTGGCGTCGCTGGCGGAGGTCTACGTCGACGACGCGTTCGGCACCGTCCATCGCGCGCACGCGTCGACGGTCGGGATGGTGAAGCACGTCGCCCAGCGCGGCGCGGGTTTTCTCGTTTCTTCCGAGTTGAAGCACCTCCAGCCTTTGTTGAAAGGCGCGGCGAAGCCGTACCTCGCCATCCTCGGTGGCGCGAAAGTCAGCGACAAGATCAAGGTCATCGACCAGTTGATCGGCAAGGTGGACGCGCTCTTGATCGGCGGCGCGATGGCGTACACGTTCCTGCAGGCGCGTGGCGTCGCGGTGGGCGCGTCGCGCGTCGAGAAGGACAAGATCGACGTCGCCCGGCGGATTCTCGAGAGAGCGCGTGCCGAGGTGCTGCTGCCGGTCGACCACGTGGTTGCCAGCGAGCCGAAGGGCGGAATTCCGACGCAGGTGGTCTCGACGATTCCCGACGGGCAGCTCGGCCTCGACATCGGGCCGAAGACCAGCGAGCTCTACCGGCAGCGGATCGTTGGTGCTCAAACGATTTTCTGGAACGGGCCGATGGGGATGTTCGAGGTTTCCGAATACGCGGCGGGAACGCGCGCCGTCGCTGATGCGCTGGTGGAAGCGACGCGGCGCGGAGCGCAGACGGTGGTGGGCGGCGGCGACTCGGCGGCAGCGATCGCGGAATTCGGCCTCGCCGACAAGGTGACGCACGTCTCGACCGGCGGCGGCGCTTCTCTTGAATTCCTCGAAGGCCGTGAGCTGCCCGGCGTGAAGGTGCTCGATGACGCGGCGTAAGTTCGTCTGCGGGAACTGGAAGATGCACAAGACGGTCGCCGAGGCCGTCGAGCTGGTGCGGGAGCTGCGGCAGCGGCTGAACACGCAGATCCAGGTCGGAATCGCGCCGCCGTTCACCGCGCTGGCGCCGGTGAAAGCGGCGCTGCAGGGTTCGCCCATCCAGCTCTTTGCGCAGAATTGCCATCACGAGAAGCAGGGCGCGTTCACGGGCGAGGTATCGGCGCCGATGCTCAAGGAGCTCGGCTGCGACGGCGTGATCCTCGGGCACAGCGAGCGGCGGCAGTTGTTCGGTGAGACGGACGAAGGCGTCAACAAGAAGCTGAAAGCCGCGCTCGAGGCACAGCTGCATCCGATCGTCTGCGTCGGCGAGACGCTGGCGGAGCGCGAGGCTTCTCGAACCTGGGAAGTCGTCTCGCGGCAAATCCGCGGTGCTTTCAACGGGTTGGCGGCCGACGCGGTGGGGCGTTGCACGATCGCGTACGAGCCGGTGTGGGCGATCGGGACCGGCAAGACCGCGACCACCGGCCAGGCGCAGGAAGTGCACGGTCAGATCCGTGGGCTCTTGCGCGAAATCGCTGGGCCGGCTGTTGCCGATGCCGTCCGCATCCAGTACGGCGGCTCGGTCAAACCGGAGAATGCGGCGGAATTGCTGTCGCAGCCCGACATCGACGGCGCACTCGTCGGCGGCGCCTCGTTGAAAGCCGACGACTTCGCCCGCATCGTCGCCGGCGCGAAATAGGCTGCACCCGATCCCGTCAACATCGCCGCGGCCGCAACCGGTTGACGCACTGCGTCCCGCCCCGGGACGAGTCCATAGCCGTGGCCCCTGGTCGTCAGCTTTTCGCGATCGAGCGCGCTGTTCGCGGGATCGACGGCGCGGTATTCTCGTTCGCCTTTCGGGGGTATCCATGCAGCCCAGCCTCGCCATCACGGTCAACGGCAAGCTCGAGTTCGACAATCCGTTCATGCTCGCGTCGGGGCCTCCGGGCACCAACGGGAAGGTGATCGCGAAGAGCTTCGACCTCGGCTGGGGCGGGGTGGTGATCAAGACCATCTCGCTCGACGCGTCCAAGGTGATCAACACCGCCCC
>VBLM01000254.1 GCA_005879095.1 Deltaproteobacteria bacterium | reverse complement strand
CTCCAGCGTGCGCGCGCGAAAGCCCGGCGTCTCGCCCGGATGCGGCCTGGCGCCGGGCGCGGACGCCTGGCCGACCGGCAGGTCGTCGAAGTCGGAAAGCCGCAACGACGCCCGCCCCGCACGCGCGACCGCGTAGATCACCGGAAATTCGATCTGGTGTTCGTTAGCCCCTAAATCAATAAACAGTGCATAGATAGCGTCGAGCACTTCCGCCGGCCGCGCGTCCTGCCGGTCGACCTTGTTGACCACGACCACCGCCGGCAGCCCGAGCGCCAGCGCCTTGCCGAGCACGAACCGCGTCTGCGGCAGCGGCCCTTCCGCGGCGTCGACGAGCAACAAAACGCCGTCCACCAACCGCAGTCCGCGCTCCACCTCGCCGCCGAAATCCGCGTGCCCCGGCGTATCGACGATGTTGATCTTCACGCCCCGGTAGGTGACCGCGTTCGTGTCCATCGCCCGATCGACCATCGTCTCGTTCGCGCGATACACGCCCGTCTGCCGGAGCATGTAGTCGACCAGCGTCGTCTTCCCGTGGTCGACGTGTGCAATGATTGCGATGTTTCGAATCTGTTCGCGCGGAAGCATTCCGAAGGGCTTTCTGAAAAAGGGTCGAGGCTTCTATAACAACCAGCATGGCACCTCAAGTGCACGGCCACCACCATTTGGCGATTCAGGTGAAAGATCTGCCAGGAGCCGAGCGCTTCTACGTCGACGTGCTGGGTCTGAAGGTGGCGAAGCGCTGGCCGCACGAAGACGGCAAACCCGGCGAGCGCTCGGTCTGGCTTTCGGTTGGCGCGGGCGAGGAGTTCCTCGCCCTCGAAGCCTGCGACGCCGAGCGGCCGCCGGCACCCTTTCGCGATCCGCACGGCGGCCTGCATCTCCTGGCGTTGAGAATCACGGCCGCAGAACGACCTCAATGGGAGCGCAAGCTCGCCGACCTGAACATCGAGATCGTCCACCGCACCCGCTGGACGCTCTACGTCCGCGATCCCGAGGGAAACCGCCTCGGACTTTCGCACTTTCCTCACGAAGCGTAGTTTTCCTCCATGGACCCCCGCATCGGGTCAGATGGAGCCGAGGGCCTGCTGGTCCGGCGGCTCATCGAGCAGGGCATCCGCGACCCGCGCGTGCTTGCCGCATTCGCGCGCGTGCCGCGGCGGTTCTTCGTGCCGGAGGAGTACCAGCCTGAGTCCGAGGCCGACCGGCCGCTCGACATCGGCCACGGCCAGACGATTTCGCAGCCGTTCATCGTCGCGGCGATGACCGAGGCGCTGAAACTCGAAGGCCGCGAGCGGGTCCTCGAGGTCGGCACCGGCAGCGGGTACCAGACGGCGATCCTCTGCGAGCTCCTACCTTTGAGCACCACGGTGCGGACGGTCGAGATCGTGTCCGAGCTCTCCTGGCGGGCCCAGCGCGTCCTGCGCGAGCTGGGGTACGACAACGTCGAGTTCCGCATCGGCGATGGCGCAAAGGGCTGGCCGGAAATGGCTCCGTACGACGCCATTCTGGTGGCCGCAGCGCCGGCCACCGTGCCGCCCGCGCTGCTCGAACAGCTCGCGCCGGGCGGCCGGCTGGTGATCCCGGTTGGTCCCACCGCGGAAAACCAGGAGCTGCAGCTCTGGTGGCGCGATCCGGAGACGGGCGCCCTCGACCGCAAGGTGCTGATGCACGTCCGCTTCGTCCCGCTCACCGGCGGCCCGACCGGTTTGCACTGACGCGAGGCCCGCCGCCGCGCTAAGCTGCCGCGACATGCGCTGCCCCGTCTGTGAGACCGAGAATTCCGACGACGCAGCCGAATGCGCGAACTGCGGCAAGATTCTCGCCAGCGAGGCCGACCTGTTCGAGGACGTCGAGCCGGTCCCCGGACTCGAGCTCACGCTGCAGCCGCCGGTCGAGACCGAGACGCAGACGCTGGCTGAGCTGGAGCAGACGCAGCTCGCGCCGAAAGACCTGGAAGTGCCGGAAGAGCACGTCCCGGACGTAGCTCGACGACGGACAGCGCACGCCCGCCCCGCAGGACACCGGAACCTGCCCCTGGTGCGGCGCTGCCTCGACGGATGCGGTCTGCGACGCGTGCGGCCGCCGCCGGTCGCGATATACCGCCGCCGCGGCCGTCGTCGCCGCCGTGCTCACCGGCAACGAAGACAACGTGATGTGCCCGGCCTGTTTCGCCCGCGTCCCGCCCGGCGAGCGCTGCACCGAGTGCGGCACGCCGTTCCCGATCCAAGAGCTCTGATTGACGAGCAGCCCCCTCGCGGAGTACCACGCGCCTCCCATGTCGCAGGACGCCCTCCAGAAACAGAAGGAGCTCGAGCAGCTCGCCGCCGCCGCCCGCGAGCGCCGCTCGGTCGACGCGTTCATGCGCGCCGCGCTCGAAGGGTTCGCCTGGGCCGTCCTGGCCGGCGTGTGTGGAAAGCTACTCTGGGATTCGCTCCGGCCGCCGCTCTTCTTCTGGCCGCTGGCGCTGCTCGATCTGTCGTTGCTTTCGGACGCGGTCCGCTGCTATCGGCAAGCCCGCGCTGACCTGCAGCGCGAGCTCCGGCTGGAAGCCCGCGTCCGCGAGCTGCGGCGGGAGCTGGGGATCGCATGACGCCCGGCCGCTTCATCGTCTTCGAAGGCCTCGACGGCGCCGGCACCACGACGCAGGCGAAGCTGCTTGCCGAGCGGCTGCAGTCCAAAGGGCGCACCGTCTACGTCGCGCACCAGCCGAGCGACGGGCCGGCCGGACAATTGATCCGGCAGATCCTGGCGGGCCGCACCGCCACCCAGCAGGCCGACGGCAAGCTCGGCGTCGTCGACGAGCGGGTGATGGCGCTGCTCTTCGCCGCCGACCGGCTCGACCACCTCGGCTCGCAGATCGAGCCGCGGCTGGCGCGCGGCGAGGACGTGATCCTCGATCGGTATACGTTGTCGTCGCTCGCTTACCAGGGTGCGAGCGTGTCGCACGAGTTCATCGTGGCCGCCAACCGCTTCGCGCGAAAGCCGGACCTGACCCTCTTTCTCTACGTCCCGGTCAACATCGCGCTCGAGCGCGTCCGCAGCCGAGGCGCCAAGCTCGAACGGTACGAAACGGCGTCGCAACTCCAGGCGATCGAACGGGAGTACAATCGGCTCGTCGGTACGCTGGCTTCGGTGGTATCGATCGACGGGACCCGGCCCGTCCAGGACGTCGCCGAACAGTGTTACGCAGCGCTGCAGCAGCAGCTGGGGTAGTTGAAATGCCGATCGACTCAGCGCGCCTGGAAGACCTCCAGATCATCCGCAAGATCCGCGAGACGGTGCGGCGGTGGTGGGGCATCGAGCTCTCCTTCACCGACGCCAAGGGGTACGTGCTCGATCACGGCAAGGGCATCATCATCCCGCCGCAGAACCGGATCTGCACGGCGTGCCTGTCGGACAAGGAGGGGCTGCGGCGCTGCAACGAGAGCATCGAGGCCGCGGTTTCCAAGCTGAACGGCGGGACCCGGTTGCTCGGGCCGTGCCACATGGGGCTCGAGATCGTCGGGACGCCCATCGAGTTCGGCGGCGAGCGGCAGGGGTCGCTCTTCGCCTGCGGTTTCCTCGTCGACGAGAAGGCGAACGCGGCGCGCGGCGCGGCGCTGGCGGAGACGGCCGCGCTGAAGCTGCCGGTGATCCAGCCGGAGAACGCGTTCGAGACCATCCAGCGGATCGACGCGCGCGAGGTGCCGCGGCTGGCCGATCTGATGGATACGACCGTCGAGGAGATCGACGCGTACGAAAATGCCGTCGCCCTGCGCGAGAAGCGGATTCGCGATCTGCAAGACGAGCTGGGCGGGCGGTACCGGTTCGCCGACATCATCGGCAAGAGCGAGCCGATGCGGCGGCTCTACGCTTTGTTGGACAAACTCGTCGCCAGCGACGTCACGGTCCTGATTCACGGCGAGAACGGCACCGGCAAGGAGTTGATCGCGCGCGCGTTGCACTTCAACGGACCGCGCAAGCAGAAGCAGTTCGTGGCGCAGAACTGCTCGGCGCTGAACGATCAATTGCTGGAGAGCGAGCTCTTCGGACACGTCAAGGGCAGCTTCACCGGCGCCACGCGCGACTAGCCGGGCCTCTTCAAGGTGGCCGACGGCGGCACGTTCTTCCTCGACGAAGTGGCCGACATGTCGCCGGCCATGCAGGTGAAATTGTTGCGCGTGCTGCAGGAAGGGACGTTCGTTCCGGTCGGCGGGACCAAGCCGGAAAAGGTCGACGTCCGTATCATCGCAGCCTCGAACAAGGACCTGCGCGAAGCGGTCGTGCGGCGCGAGTTCCGCGAAGATCTCTTCTACCGGCTGCACGTCGTCGCTCTGGAAGTTCCCTCGCTGCGCGAGCGGATCGACGACCTGCCGATCCTGGTCGACCACTTCCTCGATTCGAACGCCTCGCGCACCGAGAAGCCGCGCAAAAAGCTGCACCCCGAGCTGATGGCCGCGTTCTACGACTGGAACTGGCCGGGCAACGTCCGCGAGCTGGAGAACGAGATCGAGCGGCTGGTCGTGCTCTCCGGCGATGCCGAGATGATCCCGGCTGACCTGCGGGCGCAGCGGCCGCCGGGGAAGTCGCCGGGCTCATCGGCGGCGCTGGCGGCGCTCGTCCATCGCGGGCTGCAGAGCGATCTGGCGACTGCCGTGGGCGCGCTGGAAAAGGAATTGATCGAGACCGGCCTGCGCGAGGTCGCGGGCAACAAGAGCAAGCTCGCGAGCATGCTCGGCGTCTCGCGCACGACCCTGATCAAGAAGATCCGGGACTACGGCATTGCCGAATGAGAGTCGCGCTGGACGCTGATTGGTATTGGGGGGTCCAGGGGGGAGCGAGCTCCACCCTGGTGGAGGCGCCGCAGGCGCCGGATCGAAGAGGGTGCCGCCAGGCGGTACGCTCCCACTTTCGCGCGCGCAGGGTCCCAAGCCCGTGACGACGGCTGCGATCGTCGTCATCGGCAACGAAATCCTTTCCGCGAAGGTGACGGACGAAAACGGGCCCTTCCTGGCGCGCGAGCTGCGCACGCTGGGGGTCGAGCTGCGGCGGATCGAGACGGTGCCGGATGAGATCCCGCTGATCATCGACGCGCTCCGGCGCTGCCTCGCGTCTGCCCGATGGGTCTTCACCAGCGGCGGGATCGGACCGACGCACGACGACGTCACCATCTCGGCGATCGCGGAAGCGTTCGGACGGCGGGTGGTGCTCGACGAAGGCACGAGCAAGCTGCTGCGTGCCCGCTACGGCGACAAACTGAACGCGGCGCGGATGCGGCTCGCGGAAGTGCCCGAGGGCGCGAAGGTCGAATTCCACGAAGGGTACGTCTTTCCGGTCATTTCGCTGGAGAACGTGACCATCCTGCCCGGCGTGCCGTCGCTCTTGCGCGAGGGGTTCACGCGCATCCGCGAGCGGTTCCGGGTGGCGCCCATCTTCACGCGCGCCCTCTATTTCACTCTGGGTGAAGGCGCGCTGGCCGAACACCTGGATGCGACGGTCGCCCGATTCCCCTCGGTGGGCATCGGGAGCTATCCACGGTTCGACGACGCGGACCACCGCGTGAAGGTCACCTTCGACGGCCGCGACGAAGGCGAGGTCCGCTCAGCGGCGTCTTTCCTGCGCGAGCGGGTACCAGCCGGCACGATCATCCGGGAGGAGTAGGCGCGAAGCGATCACTTCGGCCGCAGCGCCAGATACGCGTCGCTGATCGCGAACCGCACCAGCCGCGCCACCTCGGGGCGTTCCAGTCCGCCCGGGCACTCGGTCGCGACGATCGAGACCGCCGCCGCCGGATCGCCGCTCACCGCCAGCCCCGCCCGCTCGGCGCTTTCGCGAATCCCGATCGAGAGCGCCTCCCAAGCGGACGGCGTCTCCGCCGCCGCGCGCGCCGCCAGCGGGGCCAGCCGCGCCCGCGCCTCCTGCGACACCTGCCGCGCCAGCATCTCGGCCAGCGCGGAATCCGCCGGCGGCAGCTTCGACAAATCAGTCCCCGACGGCGCCGCCAGCCGCACCAGCTCGGCCACCAACCCACCCAGCCGCGCCGGCGTCAGACTCGCGATCGCGTGCGTGCCGCGCCGGATGTGCCCCAGCGCGCGCGCGTAGAGAAACCGCTGCTGCCGCGGCGAGTACCGCTTGGGCACCTCCGCCCCGACCAGCAACCCCGGCGACTCGGCGACGACCGGCGCCACTACCGCCGGCTCGTTCCGCGCCAGGAACAATGACGGCTCCGTCATCCCGAGAGCGCGGGCGATGGCCGCGACCACCCGGCGAACCGGATTGTCGCCCTTCACCAGCGCGCCGCGCCCGCCGCTCATGTCGGTCGGCAGCGCCCGCCCCAGCTCGGCCGCAGCCGCCGCCAACAGCTCGCGCGCCGCGCCCTCGTCGCCCGGAGCGTGCACCGCGGCGTTGTCCGCCAGCTGCGGCAGCTCGACCGGAGGCGGCCGCGACGCGGTCCCCTCGTGCAGCGTCCGTTCCTCGGGCGTGGCCGCGCCGAGACCGACCAGCGCCGCCGTCGCGCAGAACGCCGCATCCTCGCGACCGACCGCTTTGAACAGCCCCGCCAGCGCGTGCAGCGAATCCTGCGGCGGCGGCGTCATCTCCATCAGCGCGCGGTGGGCCGCGATGGCCTCTTCCGGCGCCCGCTGCGCGCTCAGGTCCGCCAGCTGCCGCAGCGCCAACCGGTTGTGCGGCTCGAGCTCCACCGCTTTCCGGAACGCCACCAGCGCCTCGTCCTGCTGCCCGAGCGCGAGGTGCGCGCGCCCCAGCTCGTCGGCGAATGCAGCCAGCTGCACCCGCGTCGGCTCCGGCTCGGCCGGCTCGGGGAAGACCTCGACCAGCCGCCGATACAGCCGCACCGTGTCTTCCGGCTTCAGCGACCGCGCACCCGTCGCCACCTTCAGCAGCAGCACCGGCTGGAGCTCGCCGAGCGCATCGCCGAGCATCGGAAGCGCCTTCTCGGCGTCGCCGAGCTCCGCATACAGCCGCCCCAGCCGCAGCTTCCAGCCCGCCGCGCGCGGCTCGTCGGCGGCGGCCGCCGCCAGCCGCTTCTGCAGCGCGTCCGCCGCATCCTGCGTGCGGCCCGAGATCTCGCCGGAATCGGCGCGCATCTCGAGCGCCGGCACGCTCTCGCCGTCGCGCGCCAGCGCCCGGCCCGCCGCGAAAAATGCGGCCGGCGCATCCTTCAGCTCGTTCAGCTCGATGGCCGCCGCCTGCGCCCACGCCACCGCGCCGAGCTTCGCATCGGCATGATCGTGCCCGATCCGCTCGTAGATCCCCGCCAGCGTCCGCGGCGCCTCGTCGCCGAGAATGCCGCGCAGTTTCATCGCCGCCTGCGAATTGTTCGGATCGGTCTCCAAGACAGTCGTGAGCCGATTCACCGCCTCGGTGCGATCGCCCATGTCGGCAGCGAGCAGCGCCGCTTCCACCATCGCCCCGGCCGCCTGCCCCGGATCGGGCGCCAGCGTTGCTTCACGC
>VBLM01000253.1 GCA_005879095.1 Deltaproteobacteria bacterium | reverse complement strand
TTCTCTCACCGGCGACTCTGCGCCCGAAGCGACCGCCCGCGAAGCCGCCTCGCTCTTCCGCGCGCCGCTGCGGCTGTGGGGCGGCCCGGCACAGCTCGCCGACCTGCTGCGCAAGAAAGCCACCGAATCCGGCGGCGACGTCATCGCCGACGGCGCGGAGCAATTGAGGCTCGACCGAAAAGCCATCACCTTCGTCCTCGGCGGCAGCGAGGTGACCGCCAGCTGCGTCGTGCTCGCTTGCGGCGCCGAGCGCATCGGAGCGCTCCTCCAGGGCGGCGGCCGCCTCGAACGGAAGCTCGCCGAAGAGGCCGCGCTGCCGGTCGCGCGCAAGGTGACGCTGGCGCACTACGTCGTCCGCGCCGAGGGTCTGCCGCTGGCGCTCGAGGAAGCCGCGCTCCTCCTCGGCCACGCGATGGGTCCGCTGGTGATCTCGGCGCTGCCGGCCCGCCGCACCCGAGGCGAAGCCGAGAACGAGCGGCTCCTGACGGTCGCGCGGGTCTCCGATGCGGGCTTTTCCGACGAGCAGGGCCTGCTCAATTCGGTGCGGGCAGCGCTGGCGCCGGTGCTGCCGTTTTTCGATCGGCACATCGTCCACCAGTCGGCCGACTTGAACCCGCCGCTCTCGCACCCGATCCTGCGGCCGCACGACGACGCCGAGCCGATCGGCCTGCGCCCGATTTCGGAGGCGCACGACCGCGTCCTCTTCGCCTCCGCCGCGACCTATCCCGGCTTCGGCCTCGAAGGCCAGATCCTCGCCGCGCGGGCGGCTGCCGACCAGGCGCTTGCGATTTCCGGCCGCAAAACCGTGAGCGCCGTCTGACTTGACTTCCCTGCCCTTTCCGGGCAATAAGCCGGTCCCTTTTGGTGGAGCGTCAGATGGCTTTCAAGTGCGATCTCTGCGGCAAGGGCCCCCTGGTCGGCAACCAGGTGAGCCATGCCAACAACAAGACCAAGAAACGGACGCTGCCGAATCTCCAGCGCGTACGCGCACTTGTCGACGGCTCCCACAAGCACCTCCGCGTCCACAGCCCCGCTGCTGGACGTGCGCACGGCGCGAAAAGCGCTGCGCGAAGCTCGCGGAAAGCACAAGCTCGAGCTGCTCCTTTCGGCGCCGGACCCGGCGAAGCTGGTCCGCTCGCTCCCGCCCGAAGATCTCTACCTCGCGCTGCTCGACATCGGCCCGGACGACGCGGCCGAGATCGTGGCGATGGCCTCGCGCGAGCAGTTCCGCCACTTCGTCGACATGTCGGCCTGGCGCGGCGGCGACGAGGGCCCGCGGACGTCCGAAGTGCTGCGCTGGCTACGGCTCTCGCACGAGGGCGCGGGCAACCAGCGGATGCGCTTTCGCGGGCAGCTTTCCGGTCTCGACGTCGAGCTTCTCTCGCTGGTTTTGCGGCGCGGGATGACGGTGCACGACCTCGGTGAGGACGACCATCCGCAGCCGCAGCGGCCGGACCTGGCGTACTTCACCCCCGACAGGCGCTTTCTGCTCGAGTTCCAAAGCGAGTCCGAGTTCACCGCCATGCGGCAGCTGATCGAGGCCCTCTACGAGCGCGACGAGGGCGCGGCGGGCCGGCTGATCGAGGCTACCCGCTGGGAGCAGCCGGCGGAGCTCGAGGAAGCCGCCCGGCGATGGCGCGACGGCCGCCTGCGCGACCTCGGCGTGCCGGATTTCGAGGAGGCCATCTCGTTCTACGCCCGGCCGGCCGCGGCGAAGCTTCCCGAGACGGCGCCGGGTCTTCTCGTGCCGCCGCGCGGAAACCTCGTCGATGCGGCGCTCGACTTGCTCGAAGGAGACGACCTCGAGCGCGCCGAGGAAGCGGTGGTCTACGCCGCCAACGCCGCGCTGGTCGCGAACAAAGTGCCGCTCGACGACCCCGACCAGGTCCGCGAAGAGCTCGCCGAAGCCCGGGCGACTCTGTCGCTCGGCCTCGAATTGCTCTCCGCCGGCGACCCGGCGCAGGCGGCGCGGCTTCTGGTCGAGATGCCGATCCGCCAGATCTTCCAGGCCGCGATGGGCGAGGCCTATCGGCTGCAGACGCGCGCGCGGAAGATCGCGCAGTCGGCGCGGCTGCCGCAGGCGCAGAGCGCGCCGCTGCTCGACGAGCCGCTGGAGAGCGCGGTCCAGGCGCTGCTCAAGTCACGGCCGCTCTTCCACGAGCCGGGAAAGCGCAGCCCGCGGGCGTTCGCATCGCGCGCCGAGATCTCTCAGGCCGAAGCGCTTCTCGGCGAGGCTGAAGGGACCGTCGCGCTCTTGTCGGCACTCGGGATTCCGCCGTCGGTGCTCGGACCGCGCGCGGAAGAGGCCGGTCTCGGTCCGGCGGCGGTCAAGGCGAGCAGCGCGGTCCGGTCGCTGGCCGAAGGAACGCCGCTCTCAGATGAAAGACCTGCCTCCGCACAGAACCTGGACGAGGTGTTGCAAAACGCTACAGCAGGGTCTCATTCCGAGACGGTGGCCCGCGCCGCTGCTCGGATTCGAAGTATCTTGATTCATTGATGATTTAGGTTACG
>VBLM01000251.1 GCA_005879095.1 Deltaproteobacteria bacterium | reverse complement strand
CTTGCGGAGCTCGGCTGGCGAGCCTTCGAGGGCGATCCGGCCGCGCTCCATCACGTAGGCGTAGTCCGCCACCGCCAGCGCGGCCTTGGCGAACTGCTCCACCAGCAGCATCGTCATGCCCTCCTGCTTGAGGCGCTGGATGGTGCGGAAGACCTCCTGGACGATCACCGGCGCGAGGCCCATCGATGGCTCGTCGAGGAGCATGACTTTGGGTTTCGCCATCAGCGCGCGGCCGATGGCGAGCATCTGCTGCTCGCCGCCGGAGAGGGTGCCGGCCTGCTGCTTGCGGCGCTCCTTCAGCCGGGGGAAGAGCGCGTAGATGCGGTCGAGATCGCCTGCCGACTTCTTGCGAAAGCCGAAGAACCGCGGCAGCCGCCGGAAGGCGCCGAGCAGGAGATTGTCCTCCACCGAGAGCGGCCCGAAGATCTTGCGGCCTTCGGGCGAGTGGGCGAGTCCCAGCCGCGCGATGCGCGAAGGCGGAAGACCGTGCACCGGCTTTCCCTCGAGGGAGATGGTGCCCTTGCTGGGCCGGATGGTGCCGGAGATGGCGCGCATGGCGGTGGTCTTGCCGGCGCCGTTCGCGCCGATCAGAGCCACCACGGTGCCGGCTTTGACCGTGAGCGAGGCGCCGACCAGCACCTCGCTCAGGCCGTATCCTGCGTGCAGATCGGAAACGACCAGCACCTTTAGACCTCCGCTCGAACCGGCTCCGCCGCGGGGCCGGCTTCGACCTCCCCGAGATACGCTTCGATGACCTTCGGATGGCGCTTCACCTCCGCCGGCGCGCCCTCGGCGATGGGCTTGCCGCCGTCGAGGACCGTGACCACGTCGCAGAGCCCGCTGATCACGTCCATGTGGTGCTCGATGAGGACGATGGTGACGCCGCGCTGGTGCACGCGCTTGATCACCTCCATCTGCCGGAGCATGTCGGGGTGCGAGAGGCCGGCGGCGGGCTCGTCGAGGATCAGCACCTCCGGCTTGCGCGCGACGGCGCGGGCGATCTCGAGGAACCGCTGCGCGCCGTAGGTGAGATCGCGAGCGAGCGTGCGCGCCTGATCGCCCAGGCCGACGAACTCCAAGAGCGCCAGCGCGTCCGCCTGCGCCCGCCTCTCCTCCAGCCGGCCCAGCCCGAGCAGCACCAGCGGCAGCGAGCGCGATCGGGGATAGGCGCCGCGCAGCGCCACCATCACGTTCTCCAGCGCGGTCAGGCCGGTGAAGAGCTGCAGATTCTGGAAGGTGCGCGCGACGCCCGCCCGCGCGGTGTCGAAGAGGCTGCCCTGGGGCAGCGGCTGCCCGCGCAGCAGCATCTGCCCGGAGGTGGGCGTGTAGAGCCCCGAGACGACGTTGACCACCGTGCTCTTGCCCGACCCGTTGGGACCGATGAGCCCGTGCACCTCTCCTGCGCGCACCGTCATCGTCAGGCCATCGACCGCCCGGACGCCGCCAAAGGACCGTTTCAGCTCGCGCAGCTCCAGAAGCGGTGCACCCCCCGATCCCTCCCGCTTCGCCGGCATCACCTGCTCGAGGGGCGACGGCGCGGGGAGCTGCGCCTGCGGGATGCGGAAGAGCCGGGAGAGGAACTTCGCGGCGAAGCCCATCAGGCCTTCCGGCAGGCCCACCACCACCGAGAAGAGCATCAGCGCGAAGATGGCCTTGCGCCAGTCCTCGGTGTTCGCGACGAGCAGGCCTCCGACGACCAGGACGCCGGTCGCGAGAATGGGCGCCACTGCCTGGAACGGCCGCACCGTCTTGCGCAAAAGGCCGCGG
>VBLM01000250.1 GCA_005879095.1 Deltaproteobacteria bacterium | reverse complement strand
CCGGCCCCGACGCCGATGAGAAGGCCCTTGGGTGGCGCTTTGTCGAACGCGCCCGCTGCGGGTTCTTCCGCGCCCTCGGCCTCGACCCCGGAGTGGGCCGGCTCTTCCGCCTCGGGCGGTTCTTCACGGGCAGGTTCCTCGGGCGCCGCCGTCTCGGAGGCCGCAGCCTCGGGAGCGGCCTCTTCCGGCGCGGGCGCCTCGGGCTCCGGCGTCGGTTCCGGTTCAGGCGCCAACGCCGGCGCGACGGCGGGCTTCACGGCAGCCGCCGCAGGTTTGGCCAGCGCGGCGGCGGGAGGGGCGGGTTTTGCAGCAGGCGCAGCCGGCTTGAGCAGCGGCGACTGACCGAAGACCATCGTCGACCCGCTGTCGGGTTCCGCAGGCCTCGGCGCAGGCTTGGGCGCCGCTGCCGCCGGCTTCGCGGCCAGCGGGGACTGGCCGAAGACCATCGTCGCGCCGCCTTCCGGCTCGGCCTTGGGCGCCGGTTTCGCCGCCCCCGTCTTCAAGTTGCCAGTCTGGAACATCATCGTGCGGCCGGCGCCTTCGTCCGTGGGCACGGTAGCAACCGGCTTGGCAGGCGCGGCGACGGGTTTGACCGCAGCGGCGGGGGGTCGGGCGGCTGGCGCCGGCATCACCGGCTTCGCGATCGCCGGCGACTGCCCGAACACCATGGTGGCATTCGGCGCTGGTTCCGCGGCCCTGGGGGCCGGTTTCGGTGCTGCCGGCGCAGGCTTGGGTGCGGGTGCCGCCGCCGGGACTGGCTTTGGCTGCTCCGGCACGGCCCCCGCCGGCATGACCTTGAACGTGTTCTGGCACTTCCCGCAGCGCATGGTCAGGCCCTGGGGGCCGATCCGTGCGTCGTCGACGCGGTAGCGGGCCTGGCACTTGTCGCAGCGGACTTCCATCGATGCATCTCCCTCGGCGGGCCGGCTCGAAAAGCGCAGCACGATAGGCTGCGGCAACTCTACTGTAAAGCGACTCCGCCGCGCGATCGATGGCGGTTTTTTGCTACTCGAAAAGTTGACGGAACCCGGACCCCTCCTAGAGTCGCCCGAGGCAACGTGTGGAGGCTTCATGGGTCGGAAGAAGAGCGCGCCGGTAGCGTGGAAGAGGCCGGTGGCGGGGATCCTGCTGGGCGGGTTCGCGCTGCTGATGTTGCTCGGGCTCTGGTCGTACCGGCCCGGGGCGGCGGTTTCGCGGAACTGGGCTGGCCCGGTGGGGCACGGGGTGGCGGGCGCGCTCCTCGAGGCGACCGGCATCGGCGGCTACGCGCTCGGACTGTTCCTGGTTGCGGTCGCATGCGCGCTCGTCATCGGGCGGCCGCGGATTTCCTTCGCGCGCGCCGGTTCGTGGCTGCTCTTCTCGCTCTGCAGCATGGGATTGCTCGACCTCGCCGTGCACGCGCGGCTCCAGGGGCAGGCGCCGGGCGGGGCGGCGGGCGCGATGCTGGCGGCGGCGGCGAAGTCGGCGCTCTCGGTGCCGGGCGCGGCGGTCCTGCTTTGCGCGCTGGCGGCGGCGGCGCTGGTGATCGCGACCGATCTCTGGGCGCTGCACGCGGCGCGCGGGGCGGCGAAGCTCGGTGTGGCGGGGGGGACGCTCGCCATCAAGGGGGCAGCGGCGGCGATCGCCAAGGCGCGGACGGTCACGGTCGGTTCCGCCGAGGGCCTGCTGGAAGCCGGCGACGACGCGCGCATAGTCACCTCGAGGCGGAGAGCGCAGGCGTTCGCGCTCGCCGCGGCGGAGGAGCCGCGGCAGGACCCGCGCGAGCCCGTGGCGCGGAAGACGGGCGTCAGCGCGCCGGCTCCCGCGGCCGGGCAGGAATGTCAGACCCCTTTGATACAATCCGACTCGGGAGGGGGTGAGGGCCCCCCTGGAGTAGACGCCGCGAAAAAGGCGGTGCCGGAGATCGTCGAGCCTAAGGCCCCGCCCAGGCCCCATCACCAGCTCAAGCTGCCCGAGGCCAGGCCGGTCGAGACCGGCGCCTTCACCATGGCGCCCGGACACAGCGCGTTCGTGACGCCGCCGATCACGATCCTGACCGGCGAGCCGTCGCAGGCGGTGCCGCTCGACCGCGAGGGCCTCACCGCCACCGCCGAGAAGCTGCGGCAGAAGCTGGCGTCCTTCGGAATCCAGGGTCAGGTGACGCAGATCCGCCCCGGGCCGGTGGTGACGATGTTCGAGTTCCTCCCGGCGGCGGGCGTGAAGGTCTCGCGCATCGCCAGCCTCGCCGACGACCTCGCGATGGCGATGGAGGCGCTGCGGGTGCGCATCGTCGCGCCCATTCCCGGCAAGGGCGTGGTCGGCATCGAGGTCCCCAACAAGACGCGCGAGACGGTGGTCTTGCGCGAGCTGGTCGAGCAGGACGCGTTCCAGAAATCGCACTCGAAGCTGGCGATGTGCCTCGGGAAGGACATCGAGGGGATGCCGTACGTCGCCGACCTGGCGCGGATGCCGCACCTCCTCATCGCCGGCACGACCGGGTCGGGCAAATCGGTCGCGGTCAATTCGATGCTGGTCTCGATGCTCCTGCGCGCGACGCCGGGGTCAATTCGATGCTGGTCTCGATGCTCCTGCGCGCGACGCCGGAGGAAGTGCGCTTTTTGATGGTCGACCCGAAGATGCTGGAGCTCTCCGTCTACGAGGGCATTCCGCATCTCCTGCTGCCGGTCGTGACCGAGGCGAAAAAGGCGGCGATGGCACTGCGCTGGGCGGTCGAAGAGATGGAGCGGCGCTACCAGCTGCTGGCCGATTGCGGCGTGCGGAACATCGGGAGCTTCAACAAGAAAGTCGACAAGGAGGGCGACAACGCGCGCCGCCCGCACCAGGAACCCAAGGCAAAAAGAGTCGTGGAATTAGGTACTTCGGAGCCCGTTCCGCCTCCGGATGCCCAGGCTCCGCCGCCGGCCGAGCTGCGGGAACCCCTGAAGAAACTGCCCTACATCGTGATCGTCATCGACGAGCTCGCCGATCTGATGATGGTCGCCTCGCGCGAGGTCGAGACGTACATCGCCCGCCTCGCGCAGATGGCCCGCGCCGCCGGCATACATCTCATGGTCGCCACGCAGCGCCCGTCCACCGACGTCGTCACCGGCGTGATCAAGGCCAACTTTCCCTCCCGCATCTCGTTCCAGGTCGCCTCGCGCCACGACTCGGCCACCATCATCAACACGCCGGGCGCGGAGTACCTGCTCGGCATGGGCGACATGCTCATCCTGCCGCCGGGCACCTCGACGCTGACCCGCGTGCACGGGCCGTACGTGGACGAGAAAGAGATCCACGCCGTCGTCGAGCACTGGAAGGCGCAGGGCGCGCCGGTCTACGACTCGAACATCCTCAAGCCCCGCGCCGACGACGCGGAGGGTTTCCCGCAGGACGACGAGGGCCCCGACGAGCTCTACGATCAGGCCATCGCCGCGCTCGCCGACATGCGCTTCATCTCCATCTCGCTCCTCCAGCGCAAGCTGCGCGTCGGCTACAACCGCGCCGCGCGGATGATCGAGCGAATGGAGCGCGAAGGGATCGTCGGCCCCGCCGACGGCGCCAAGCCGCGGGAAGTCCTCATCCGCCCGCTCGGCGAAATGCCCGGCACCGGCACGTAAAAGCAAAATCTCACCGCGGAGGCGCGGAGGGCGCAGAGGCTCGCGGAGAATTTTTTTTTGAAAAAAATCTCCGCGTTCTCCGCGCCTCCGCGGTGCGCTTGAAGCCGTACCGATCTTGACAGCTATCCCCGCAGCCCGTAGGAAAAGCGCGCGCTTGGGGTGCGCGAGCTCCTGCGCCGGGTTCGGCAATTTCAGCCGACCCGCTTTGACGAAGGATCTGTCTCGAATGGCGACTGGAACCGTGAAGTGGTTCAACGACACCAAGGGCTACGGCTTCATCACGCAGGACGGAGGCGGCGAGGACGTGTTCTGCCATCACACGGCCATCAAGGCCGAAGGCTTCCGCACCCTGGCGGAAGGCCAGAAGGTGGAGTTCGAGGTGGTCAAGGGCCCCAAGGGGCTGCAGGCGCAGAACGTCCGCAAGCTCGCCTGATTGATATTGTCGGGGACATGATGCAGGGCCGTCAGGCCCGCTTCGTGTCCCCAGTGCTTTCCGCGCGGATCCCTTAGACGGTCGCTTCGGACGCATACGCCGGGGCGAGTGCGCCACGTTGCTCGACGTGGACCACCCGCAGCAGCCGCTCGGCGTGGTCGACCACGAACCGCATCACGCAGTCGTCGACTTGCAGCTCGTTCTCTTCCGCATCCTCGCCGCTCGCGATCGCCTCCGCCAGCTCCGCCAGCGCGCGGCCCAGGCGCAGCACGACGTGCGGGGCGAACGTGCGCAAAAGCGAGCCGGCCTCGGGGTTGACCTGGATGCGGTAGCTCATCCCGTAAAAATTGCCGATTCGGCGGGCTGCCGGGAATCGGTGTTTGTACGGATTCGACAATTTTGTCGGACACGAGTCGCGGCGGCCGCGATCGGCCGTCAGGAACCGGACTTTCGCTGCGGCTCGGGCAGCGCCGCGACCGCCGGCGGCCGGTCGATGAAGCTCGACGGCAGCAGGTTGAACGGCAGCAGCTTGATCAGGATCGGCAGCAGCAGCATCCCGCCCGGCGCGGCGAAGATGGCGAGCGCGGGGATGGTCTTGGCCAGATCGATCAGCTGCTCGCGCACCTTGGCCTTCTCGGCGGCGGTCAACGAAGTGCCGACGCTGGCTTTCCCGAGCAGCTCGGCCAGCTCGCCGGTCTCCCGGATTTCCTGCAGCAGCCGGTCGATGTTGTCGAGCACCGCCGCCTCGAGCCGGGTAGTGAGCGCGTGGGGCAGGCCCTCCGGCGCCTCGGCGAGACGGAGCGCGGTGAGCGCGTCCTTGTTCCGGCGGTAGAAGTCGTCGACCTCGACTTCCAGCCGCGCCAGCTGCCCGGCATCGATCCCGACCGCGTGCGCCAGCCGCT
>VBLM01000249.1 GCA_005879095.1 Deltaproteobacteria bacterium | reverse complement strand
CCGAGACGCTGCCGGGCCCTGAAGGCGACACGCTCTCCCTGCTCTTCACCGATCTCGACGGAGACGGCTGGCCCGATCTTCTGGTGGGGAACGATTTCGACGAGCCCGACCGCATCTTCATGAATCGGAACGGCAAGCTCGTGCCGGTGAAAAAGGACACGAGCCCGCTGCCGTATTCGGGGATGACGACGATGTCCTTCGACACCGCCGACCTCGGCAACGACGGCAAGTCCGAGCTGTACGTGGGCCAGATCGCGATGGGCAAGATGGGCGAGCTGCCCAAGCGGCTGGCGCCGCCGGTCGCGAGCTGCGGCATCTACACCGACATGGCCGACATTTCGCGTTGCGACGCTCTGGCGCGTTTCCAGGCGGCGGTCGCGCGCGGCCGCGACAACTGGACCATCGAGCTGTGCCGCGAGCTGCCCGATCCCGCCGATCAGCGCGATTGCGCGGTGACGGCGCACTACTGGACGCGCATCCTCCTGCGCCTGCCCGCCTCGGGCGCCGACAAGGCGGCGGTGCTGGCGGAGTGCGAGAAGATCCCGAAAGACTTCACCACCATGCACGACGTCTGCGAAGCGATGGCGCAGAGCCCGATGGACTACAACCAGAGCCACAAGACGTTCACCGACGAGATTCCTTCGGTTGCGCACGCGAACCTGCTCTTCGCGCCCGACGGCAAGGCCTACCGCGACGACACCGCGAAGTGGGGCGCGGGCTACGGCGGCTGGACCTGGAACGCGAAGTTTGCCGATCTCGACAACGACGGCTGGCAGGACCTGTTCATCGCGCAGGGCACGCGCTTGCGCCTGTACAACCCGTCGAACGTCTTCTATCGCAACGAAAAAGGCGCGAAGCTGATCGAGTCGACGCGGGCGGCGGGCCTCGAAGACCACCTCCCCGGCGCGGCCTTCGTGTTCCTCGACTACGATCTGGACGGCGATCTCGACATCGTCACTTCTCCCTTCGCGCTCGCGCCCGCGGTCTGGCGGAACGACGCGCCGGTCGGGCCGGGATTCGAGGTTCGCCTCGACGACCGGCGCACCGCCAACCGCTTCGGGGTCGGAGCGCGCGTCGAGATCCTCGCGCCGGACGGGCGGCGGCAGATCCGCGATATCAAGGCGAGCGGCGGGAACCAGTCGCACGATCTGCTCGTCGCGCGCTTCGGTCTGGGCGACTGGCCGCAGGTCTCCTCGATCGCGGTGAAATGGCCCGACGGGCAGTCGACACGGCTCGAGGGCGGCGCGTTCCAGCCGGGACGGTATCGGCTCGTCCGCCTGGCGCAATAGTGACGGCAAAGACCGTGGTTGTCGTCGCGGCAGCGGTGGCGGCAATCGCGGCGGCGTTCTTTCTCTTCCGCCCGCGTCTCGCGCGGCTGCGCGAGTCGCAAATGGTCGTCGACGTACGGCAGGAGCTCGCAGCGGGTTCACGAGACCGTGCGCGCGCCGGGTTGATCGAGGCGCTGGACCTGGTGCCCGCCGACGCGGAGGCGCGGCGAATGCTGGCGCAGCTCGAGCTCGACGAGAAGCGGCTGGAGCCGGCGTTCCTGCACTTCCAGGCGCTGAGCGAATTGCAGCCGGGGAACACGCAAGCCTGGCTCGGCCTGTCCCGGGTGCGGATCGCCGCGGATCAAGCGGAGGAAGCAGAGGCGGCGCTGAGCCGGGCAATCGACGCGGGACTCGAGGACGAGGCGGCGATCAAGCAACGTGCGCAGCTTCGTTATCGGTTCGGGCGTTACCACGGCGCCCTGATCGACGCCGAGCGCGCGATCCGCCTCGATCCACGCGACGCCGAGGCGTGGCTGATCGCGGCGCGCTCGGCCTTGCATGAGTCGGGGAAGGACGAGGCGATCGTCGAGCGGGCGGTTGCGGCTGGAGTGGATCGAAAGGTGTTCGCCCAGCTTCCGGACGAGGCGGCGCCGATCCCGAGACGCGGCGCTCCCGATCGCGCCGAGGGCTGGCCCGGACAACTCGGGGAGCTGATCCGAGACCTGCTGGCGAAGATCCGCGGCAAGGACTGGGGCGCGGCGAAGGTGCTGGCGCTGAGAGCGGGACAGACCTGGCCCGCGACGCTGATGGGGCCCTGGCTGGAGGGCCTGGTCGAGTACCAGCGCGGGGAGTTCGCGGCGGCCGAGAAGAGCTTTCGCGAGGCGCTCCGGCGCTCGCCGCGCTCGCACCGCGTGGTGACGAACCTGATTCCCATCTGGTCACGGCAAGGCGGCGCGCTGCGGGTCGGCGACGAGCTTTCGAAGCTCGCCGCGGACGATCCCGGTTTCGTCTATCCGCTCCGGATCGCTGCGCGCGCGTATCTCGAGGGAGACCAGCCGGCGCGAGCAGAGGCCGCGCTGCGGCAGGAGTTCGCCATCCTCGCCGACTCGCCCGTGCCGTTTCGCGATCTGGCGGCGTTCGATCTGGAGATCGATCGGGCGAGCGAGGCGATCGTCGTCTGCGAGCGCGGGCTGGCGCGCTTTCCCCGCGACAGCGAGCTGCACCTCGACGCGGCGCGCGCCGGCGTGCTCCTCGGCGATCGGGCGCGGGCGACGGAGGGTTACGAGGCCGCGCTGCGGGAGCGGCCCTACGATCAGGTCGCGGCAGCTGAGCTTGCCGCCCTGCTGGTCGAAGATCACGGACAGCGCGATCGCGCGCTCGCGCTGGTCCACACTCTCGAGCGGGATGCGCCGATCGAGCCTGAAGTGCTGGGTGCGATGGGCGTCGTCTTCCTCGAGGGCGCCAACGACGCCGCGCGCGCGCGCCAGTTCCTCGAGCCGGCGAGCGCGGCGGCGCCAGCGGATGCGCGCCTCCACTACGAGTTGGCTGTCGCTTTCAACCGGATGGGAAGCGCATCCCGTGCGGTGGATGAGCTTCGCCGGGCGCTCGCTCCGGGCCGACCCTTTCGCGGCGAAGCCGAGGCGCGGCGTCTGATGCGGCAGCTCACCGGCGCGGAGAGTCGTGTGCGGCGATGAGCGCTTCGACTCTACGGCGCGACTTGACGCTCGACCAATCCATCTGCCCGACGTGCGTGAAGGCCACGGCGCCGTCCGGTCCGATGAGGAAGCTGGCAGGCAGCACGTTGACCTTCCACGCCGTGGTCGCCGCCGAATCGCGGTCGAGCAGCAGGGGAAAACGCAGCCCGAGCGAGTCTGCCGTGTCCCGGGCCGTGCGCGCACTGCCGCCCATCTGGACGGCGAGGACGACGAAGGGTCTGCCGGCGAGCGCGGCACGCAGCCGCTCGATGGTCGGCAACTCGACGCGGCAAGGCTCGCACCAGGTCGCCCAGAAATTGAGCAGGATCACTTTTCCGCGGTAGTCGACGAGCCGGTGCCTCACGCCATTGGCATCGGCCAAATCCAGCGGCGGTGTCGCCGCGAAGAGCGCGGCGACGAGCAGCGGCATCAAATCTCGCGCGCCGTGATGGCGTACTTGAACTTGTCGGGGTCGAGCTGGTCGAGCCGCTCTCCGCCCGTTTCGCCGTTTGGATACATGAGGAAGGGCAACTTCGGGCCGTTCGAGCCGGGCAGCTCGAGGTCGTGGCCGGTGTTGAAGGCTACCCAGTTCATTTCCCAGGATCCGAAGAGACGCTTGTGTGCGGCCTCGACCTTGGGATCCTGGAGGGAGAGCTGCCCCGGCGGCTCCTCGAGGATCACTTTGCGCACGTCGGCCGGATCGACGGGAACCCAGCCGATGCCTTCGGCGAAGAACTCGGCGCGGCAGTGCTGCGCCTTGCTGATCACCGGCGTCGACGGTCCAAGGCTTTTGTACCCGAGCGCGGAGCTGGCGACGCGCATGCCGTAGACGTCGCGCGCGGGAATGCCCAGCGATCGGCAGAAGCCGACGAAGAGGCCGTTCAGGTCGGCGCACTTGCCGCCCAGGTTGCCGCTTTCGAGCATCGCCTTGATGTTGCCGGTGCCGCAGCCGCGGGTCTTCGGATCGCGCAGCGTGTTGAGCACTATCCATTCGTAGATCGCGCGTCCTTTTTCCAGATCGGTGCGCGCGCCCTTGGCGGCCCGCATCAGTGCCGTTTCGCGCACCACGCCGTCGCAGGGGATCGACTCGGTCGGAGCGGTGTAGAGCGCGATTTCGGCGCTGCTGAGTGTCGCGGCGTCTTTGCGCGAGAGGTCGACGGCTCGATCGCGGGTGCTGAATTGGCTCTTCAACTCGATGAAGGGCGCTTCCTGCCCTGACGCCCATTCGGCGTAGAGCATGGGCACGCCGTACTTGCCGGCCCGAACCTCCTCCATCCGCTTCGCATTGCCGGTCCAGGTGTTGCCTAGCGCGCGTTGCCAGTCGGTACCTGCCCTGAGCGGCAGGGGCAGCCATGCGCGAGAAACTCCCTGCGGCCTGGAAATCTCCGCGCGCGTGGTCACTTCGAACGTGCGCCACCCCGACTCCGCACGCAGGCGGCGCCAGGGGAGGGCCGCGAGAACGGCCGCGCCGAGGAACTCTCGTCTCCTCATGGCGCGGGAGGCTAACGGATGGCCGATGCACCTGCAAGACCGCTGAGCACTTCCCTTTGCAGGGAGTTATGCTTCCCTGTCGCCTTTTACGCGTTTCCGGAGGACCCCATGATGCGTATGATCGCCGGATTGTTCGTCGCCGCAGTGCCCGCCATTGCCGTCGCCCAGGCGCCCGCCAACCCACCGGTGAGAGTCCGCGGCACCATCGAAAAGCTCGACGGCCAGAATCTGGTCATCAAGGAGCGCAGCGGGCAGAGCGTGAGCATCAAGCTCGCCGACAAGTTCATGGTCGTGGGTATCTTCAAGGGAAGCGTCGCCGACATCGCCAGCGGCAAGTTCATCGGCACCACCACGGTGGGCGAGCGCGACGGCGCGCTGGTCGCGCAGGAAGTGCACATCTTCCCCGAGAGCATGCGCGGCACGGGCGAAGGCCATTACGACTGGGATCTCAGGCCCGACAGCAAGATGACCAACGCGAACGTCGCCGGCGTGGTGAACATGGCCAACGATCGCGTCATGACCGTGCAGTACAAGGGCGGCGAGAAGAAGATTCTGGTCAGCAGGGATACGGTCGTCGTGACGTACGCGCCGGTCGACAAGGGCGAGCTCAAGCCCGGCGCGCCGGTGTTCGTGTCGGAATGAACGGCCAGGTGCCGCCGATGTAATCGATTGGCCGGCACGCTCTTCCGCGAGTATGCTTGTGCAGGAGGCGTTGCATGCTCGCCTCGCTCGTCGTCGCCGCGGTCGTCAGCGCCGATCCCTCGGCCGCCCGCCGGCAAGAGATGGTCAAGGAGCAGATCGTCGCTCGCGAGGTGCGCGACGAGGCGACGTTGCGTGCGATGCGCG
>VBLM01000252.1 GCA_005879095.1 Deltaproteobacteria bacterium | reverse complement strand
GAGGAGCTCGTCGGCCGGCTCGCGCGGATCGATCAGCCGCGAAACCTCGCCGACCCACGCCCGCACCTCGCGGTGGAGGGCCTGGTAGAACAGGTCCTCCTTCGATTCAGCCGCGAGATAGATCGTACCCTTGGCGACGCCCGCCGCTTTGGCGATCTCGTCGACCGACGTCTTCTTGAACCCCCAGCGCGCGAACGCGCGGGCGGCCTCGACCAGGATGCACTCCTTCTTCGCCAGCTCCATCGCGGCTGACTGAATCACGAATCCGGTCAGCAATGTCAAGCGGTAGGATGACGCGCCTTGCCCAAGCTCCCTGAAGAATTCGCGCCGACGGGGCCGAAGCTGTCGCGTTTCCCAATCCAGTCTGCCCCCCCGATCCGGCCACGCTTGTTCAATGACGAGATGCGCTGGGTACTACAGCTGGCGGCGCTGGCAGCGCTATCGGAGCTTCTTGCCTGGATGGCGCTGGCATGGAGCATCCGCTGGTCTGTCTGGACGGCGGTCGCGATCGGAACCCTGCGCCTGACGCGGCCGTTCTGGGCGCTGCTGGGCGCGAGGGTTTCTCGCGCCGCGATCGCAGTTGCGTCGTTCACCGCGGCGATCCTGCTCTCGGCCATGAGTCTGCGGTGGGCGCCGCTCAGCGCGGCCATCGCGCTACCGGCGCTCGGCGACCTCCTGGCGAGCGCCATCGGCGATACGATCACCGTGGAGCGTCGCGCGACCGCCTACGCATGGCTCGACATCGGCCAGGGGCTTGGAGCGGCGCTCGGTTTCGGGATCGGCTTCTCCGGATTGCCGCAACTTCCTTTCCTCGCCGTCGCATTGCTGATTGCGCCGGTCCTCGCGCGAAGCCTGCGCGATCGCGGCACGCCGCGGTCGACCTGGCCACTTGCGGCCTACGTGTCGACCTTGCGAATGCCGCTCGGCACCCAATTGGCCGTTCTCGCGGCCCTCTGCGCCGGCCTCTGCGCCCATGCGGCCGAATTGCCGTCGTGGGCTCTGGTCGCCGCGATTCTCATCGGCATGGCGCTCGCTGCGCGGATCGAACCATTGGTGCCGAACGCGATCTGGCTTCCGCGCCTTGCGGTCGCGCTCGCGGTCCTGGGCCTGCTCTGGCCACCGTCGCGCATGCTCGCGATGGGGATGATGTTCGCGGCGATCCCGTCTGCGGTAGCGCGGGGCGGCCGTCGGGGCCGTGATATGAATGAGGGCTCATTCAGTGGAGACCGCGATGGCCATTGAAGCGCCGTTCACTGCAGAGCACGAGATGTTTCGGCGGAACCTGCGCGCGTACGTGGAGCGCGAGCTGGCGCCGCACGCCCTCGAGTGGGACGAGGCGGGCATCTTTCCGCGCGAGGTCTTCACCGGGATGGCCGAGATCGGGGCGCTCGGGATCAATTATCCCGAGGAGGTCGGCGGGTCGGCCGGCGATTACTGGTACGTCGTCGTGCTGGCCGAGGAACTGGTTCACTCGCGCAACGCCGGCGTGAACATGGCGCTGCTGGTGCAGTCGCAGATGGCGACGCCGATCATCAACGAGATCGGCACGCCCGAGCAGAAGAAGGAATTCCTCATCCCGGCGTTGGCGGGCGAGAAGATTGCCGCGCTCGGCATCAGCGAGCCGGACGCGGGCAGCGACGTCGCGAATCTGAAAACTACCGCGAGAAAGGTCGGCGACGAGTACGTCATCAACGGCGCGAAGATGTGGATCACCAACGGCACCCGCGCCGACTTCATCACGCTCGCCGTCAGCACCGGCGCCCCCGGATACGGGGGCATCTCGCTGATGACGTTCCCGACCGATGTAAAAGGCTTCGCCGTCAGCAAAAAACTGGAGAAAATCGGCAACTTGGCGAGCGACACGGCGCTGCTCTTCTTCGAGGACTGCCGGATCCCGGCCCGCTACCTGCTCGGCGAAGAGAACCAGGGCTTCTACCACGTGATGACGAACTTCCAGGGCGAGCGGCTGGTGGCGGCCATCGGCGCGGTCGCCGGCATGCAGCAGCTCGTCGACGAATCGTTGAGATACGGCAACGAGCGCGGCACGTTCGGCAAGCC
>VBLM01000247.1 GCA_005879095.1 Deltaproteobacteria bacterium | reverse complement strand
CAAAGTCCTCGTAGTAGGCGGTGAGATCGTTCGAGGTGTACGCGTTCGAGCTGCCGCCCGCGGATTCCAGCCGGCGATCGAACTCCTTCGGCCCATACTTGCGTGAGCCGTTGAACATCATGTGCTCGAAGAGATGGCTGATGCCGGTGATGCCCGGCCGCTCGTTGCGCGAGCCGACCCGGAAGAAGCTGTAGAGCGTGGCGACCGGCAGCGATCTTTCCTGAAGGAGGCGGATCTGCAGCCCGTTCGGGAGCGCGTGCTCCTCGACCGGGAAATCCTTCGCATCGAGCGCCATGCGCCCGAGATATCAGCCCTCGTCGTCCCCGGCCACTGGCTTCATCATCAGCTGCTCCGCGGGCGTCATCAGTTTCTTACGGTTGTTGCATTCCTTGCAGCTCGGCACGACGTTGCCGCGGGCGCTCCGGCCGCCGCGCGCGACGGGGACGACGTGGTCCATCGTCAGCTCGCGCGACGCCACCGCCCGGCCGCAATAACCGCAGATCCCCTTCTGGACGCGCCTTTGCCACCACGCGCTCTTCCGCAACGCGCGCGCCTTCTCGCGTTCCCGCGCGACGTGCGCCGGGTCGCCCTGCAATTCGAACCACTCTTCCTTCATTCGGAACGTTTGTAACCCGTTGGGTTCGAGCATTCCATTGTGTGAACTCCGTTTCCCACCCGCCTGGAGCCTGAAGCCTGAGGCCTGAGGCCTGCTCGTCCGCCCGTTCCTTGGCACGGAGCGTGTAGTGCCCCCCGGCGGGCGTGGGGGTGGCTATGCGTTCGTGGGCGGCGTGTTGGGCGTTGACGGGCGTCGTGGCATGCGGAGGCGCGGGCGGGTCGAAAGTCCGGCAACTGGGAGGAATGCTGGACATCCGGCCCGCCACCGTCGATTTCGGCGACGTCGCGCTCGGCAAGGACGCCACCATCGCGGTACGGCTTCAGAACGACGGCATCGTGCCGATGGCGGTCGCCCAACTTTCACAATTCGACGATACGGCGTTCGAAGTCCAGGGCCTGCCGGTGACGCTGGGGCCGGGCGGCACCGCGACCGTCTCGGTGCGTTATCGCCCGCCCGACCTCGGCACGTATCGCCGCAGCCTGCAGCTGACGACCGATTCGCCCGACATCCCGCGCGCCGACGTCGCCATCCGCGGGCACGCGGTGCGCGGTCTCGCCACGCTCTCCGGCGACACGTTCGACTTCGGCGACGTAGTGGTGAACGAGGTCGCCGCGCAGCAGCTCTCGCTCATCAACAACGACGGACACGCTCTGACCGAGATCCGCATCGAGCTTCCCGTCGGCGGCGACGCTTCGGCATTCACGGTCAAGCCCCCGGGCGATCTTCCGCTCCAGCCCGAGCAGTCGATGATCGTGCGGATCGACTTCAAGCCCGACCACCTCGGTGATTTCGCGGCCGTGATTCCGGTGACGCCCTGCCCCACCTGCTCGCCGCGCAACGTCGCGCTGGCAGGCCGCGGCGTGACGCGGCTGCTGGCGGTCGAGCCGGCGAGCATCGACTTCGGCCAGGTGCGGCTGGGCACGACCGCGACGCGGCCGGTCACGGTGACCAACACCAGCAAGAGCGCGCTGGTGATGCAGTCGATCGCGCTCACCGGCAGCGCCGACATGACCCTCTCGTTCGATGGCGTGACATACCCGGCGACGCTCGCGCCGGGCCAGGCGCTGAAGGGAGTCGCGCGATTCGCGCCCCGATCGCTCGGAGATCAATCCGCCGACGTCGCGATGGCTGCCTCCGACGGCGCTCCCGGCGCGCTGGCGCTGACCGGCACCGGCATCGGACCGGTGCTGCAGGCCACGCCGAGGAGCGTCTTCATCGGTCCGACCGCGCTCGGCACTTCCCTTATCGAACGACCCGGCGTGGGTGCTGGACACCTCGACGCCGATCGACGTCGGCGAGCCGGGAGCGCAGGCGACCGTCCGCTTCTCCTTCCATCCGCAGCAGGCCGGCCTGTCGCAGGCGGTGCTGGTGATCGCCTCCAACGACGGGCTGCACCCGAACGTTCAGGTGCCGGTGGCCGCCAACGGACGCGACCTCCAGCCGTGCACGCTCTCGGTCTCGCCGGGGATGACGCTCGACTTCGGCGCCACCAGGCTCAACACGCCCTCCGTCCAGGGCGTGGAGCTGACCAACACCACGGGCGACGACTGCATCGTGGGCGATCCGGCCATCGTCTCCGGCGGCCCCGCGTTCCACTGGCCGGGCGGCAACCCGCCGGCGGGCCGCGAGCTGCCGCCGGGCGGGCGCATGTCGGTGCGCGTGGAGCTCGTGGCGCAACAGGCCATCGCGTACAGCGGCGCCATGCAGTTCTACGTCAGCAACCGGAACGCGCCGGCGATGACCATCAACCTCGCGGCTCAGGGCGACAACAGCTGTTTCTTCCTCTCTCCCGCGACCGTCGACTTTGGCGCGACCACCCTCGGCTGCGGCGTGCATACCCAGAGCGCGTACGCCGTCAATCATTGCTCGTATCCGATCGATATAACGAGCGTTACAAATTCAGGACAGCCGTTCTACTCCTCGCCGCAGGTGCCGTTCACCGTCGCGCCGCAGTCATCGGCGGCCATCCCGGTCAATTACTCGCCGGCCTCGCCGGGCGACGACGTGGGCGCGCTGTACGTGACGACGTCCGCGCGCCCCCAGGGTTACCAGGCCGGCCTGACCGGCGGCGCGCAGAGCGCGGCGACCATCCTCGACCAGTGGGACCAGTCGACGCCGAAGGTCGACATGCTGATCGTCATCGACAACTCCGGCTCGATGGCCGAGGAGCAGCACGCGCTGGCGGCAAACCTCGATCACCTCTGGAACCGGATCGCCCTCGCCAACGCCGACTTCCACATCGCGACCACCTCGACCGGCATGGACCCGTACACTTCCGGATGGTCGCAGTGCCCCGGCGGCGCCTCCGGCGGCGAGGGCGGCCGCTTCTTCCCGGTCGACAACTCGCACCCGCGGCTCCTCACGCCGCAGACGCCGAACGTGAAGCAGGCGCTGTTCCTCGACACCGCGGTCGGCCAGTGCCACTGGAAGGAACAGTTCACCGAGCCGGTGGTGGCCGCGCTGACCGATCCGTTGATCAACTCGAGCAACGCCGGCTTCCTCCGCGACGACGCGCGCCTCGCGCTGATGGCGGTGAGCGACTCCGACGACGACATCGATCTCGCCAACCCGCCGCCGGTCTCGTATCTGATCGACACGCTGCGCAAGGTGAAGCACGGCGCCCTCGACCTGGTCTCGTTCGCCGGCATCGTCGCCCTGCAGGCCTGCTCGACCTCGGAGGCGGTGGGCACGCGGTACACGGAGATCGCGCGCCAGTTGGGCGGCCATGTCTACGACATCTGCCAGCTCGGCAACATGGGAGCCATGCTCGACGGCGCGCTCGGCGATCTGCTGCTCCCGCTCTCCAGCTTCCCGCTCTCGGCGCACCCGAAGGACCCGGCAGCCATCGAGGTGACGGTGAACGGCGCGACGGTGACGAGCTGGAGGTACGACGCCGGGGCGAACCGCATCGTCTTCCCGCAGACGGCAGTGCCGCCGGCCGGATCGCACATCACCGCCCGGTACGTTCCGTCCTGTCAGTGAGTGCTACCAGAGGATGTCGAAGCGCTCCGACCAGCCGAAGAGGTCGGTGACCTCGCGTCGGCCGATGCGCCCGGTGAAGCGACCGGCGGACCAGCGCAGCCCGGCGACTCCGGGCCAGCCGATGCGCCGGGTGACGACCGGGGTGAAGCGGAGCGCGACCGAAGCGCCGTCGATGCCGTGGTCGCCGAACCGCACGCGCTGGTCGAGGCGGTGGATCACGCCGCGATCGAACAAGGCGTTTTCTTCATCGGTCCAGCGCGCGCCGAGGTTGAAGGCGATGCCGCCGCCCGCGGCAGCGGCCCAGTTCCACGACGTGCGCGCAGGCCAGATGCCGCGGCCGAAATCGAGCACTGACCAGGCGTTCGGGGCGAGATCGATCGTCCGTTCGCCCCACCGGATGCGGCCGGCAGCGGGCGATCCGATCTGTTTGCTGGTCAGCTGGAAGCGGCGATCGCTCCACGGCACCACGACCTGAAGGATGTCCCCAGGCGGCGGCGCGATCTCGATCTCGGCGCGCAGCGGTCCCATCTCCGCGCGCAATCGCCCCGGCTCCAGCCGGACTCCCGCGAGCTCCACGACTCCGGGCTGCTGCGGCAGCTCGAGACCGCCGCGCGCGAGCTTGACGCGATCTTCCCCCTCGCCGCTCGTGAGATCGATCAGCGAAGCCGCCGCGAGGGCGAGGTAATCGAGATCCGCGACGAGCAATGCCAGCAGCCACCGCTCGTCGGTGACGCACCAGTAGTCCCACCGCTTCCTGCGCCCGAAGCCGCCGCGCAAATTCGCGCGCACCAAGGGGCGCCGCGCCCAGCCGATTGCGGCCGCATTCAGCCGGCCGTCGGCGGAGCAGAGATCGACCGGTTCGATCAGCTCTTTCACATTTCGATGATCCCGAGCTTGAGGCCCTTCACCACCGCTTCGACGTGGCTGCGCACGCCGAGCTTTTCGTAGATGTGGCCGAGCTGCGTGCGCACCGAGCGGCGATCGAGCGAGACGATGCGGCCGGCCTCCTCGTTCGAGAGGCCACGCGCGATCATCGAAAGGATCTCGCGCTCGATCTCGGTCAGCTGCGGCACTTCCGGCTTGCGTGGCTCCTGGACGCCCTTGAAGTACTGCCAGAAACGGCGCGCCAGCCGCGGCTCGATCACGGTGCCGCCCGCTTCCACCTCGACGATCGCTTCGATCAGCTTGCCGGCTTGC
>VBLM01000246.1 GCA_005879095.1 Deltaproteobacteria bacterium | reverse complement strand
ACTGGACGCTGCGTTACGCGCTGCAGGCGGTCCCGGGCGTGGCCGAGGTCGCGAGCGTGGGAGGATTCGTCAAGGAGTACCAGGTCGACGTCGACCCGCTCCGGCTCTCGGCGCTCGGGATCCCGCTGGCGACGGTCGTGAACGCCGTGCGCGCCTCGAACGCCGACGTGGGCGGGAGGGTGCTGGAGATCAGCGGCACCGAGCATTACGTGCGCGGCCGCGGGTACGTGAAGTCTCCGAAAGACCTGGAGAACGTGGTGCTCGGCTCGCACCTGGGCACGCCGGTGCTGCTCCGGGAAGTGGCCTCGGTGCGGGTCGGGCCGGCGCAGCGGCGTGGCCTGGCCGACCTCGACGGCGAAGGCGAGACGGTGGGGGGCGTGGTGGTGGCGCGCTCCGGAACCAACGCGCTGGAGGTGATCGACGCGGTCAAGGCCCGCATCGCCGAGCTTCAGCCGGGGCTGCCGCAGGGCGTGCAGATCGTGCCCACCTACGATCGCTCGACGTTGATCCGCGCCAGCATCGACACCCTGCGCAGGACGCTGATCGAAGAGTTGATCGTCGTCACGCTGGTGATCCTGCTCTTCCTGCTGCACTTCCGTTCCACGCTGGTTCCGGCGCTGATGCTGCCGATCGCCGTGCTCCTCGCCTTCGTCCCGATGAAGCAGATGGGCCTGACCGCGAACATCATGTCGCTGGGCGGGATCGCCATCGCCATCGGCGCGATGGTGGACGCCGCGATCATCGTCGTCGAAAACGTCCACAAGCGCCTCGAATCGTCGACAGAGCCGCGCGAGACGGTGGTTCTGCGCGCGCTGCAGGAAGTCGGGCGGCCGATCTTCTTTTCGCTGCTGGTGATCACCGTCGGCTTTCTCCCCGTCTTCACGCTGGAAGGGACCGAGGGCCGGCTTTTCTCGCCCCTGGCATGGACCAAGACCTTCTCGATGGCGTTTGCGGCCGTGCTCTCCGTGACCTTGGTTCCGGCGATCGCCGCGACTGCCGTTTCGCCCTTCGCTTCCGTGGGCCGGTGATCGCTGCCGCCCTGCTCCTCGTTCTCGCCACGATTCCGGTGGTGTCGTAGCTGGGCGGCGAGTTCATGCCTCCGCTCAACGAAGGGACGCTGCTCTACATGCCGACCAGCGTTCCCGGGATGAGCGACGCGAGCGCGCGCGACGTGCTCCAGCGGCAGGACCAGATGCTCCGGAAGTTCCCCGAAGTCGAGCGCGTCTTCGGCAAGGCGGGCCGCTTCGATACGCCGACCGATCCCGCGCCGCTGAACATGTTCGAGACGGTGGTGACGCTCAAGCCCGGCGTGCAGGACTGGGAAGCGCTGGTCGCCAGGCTGGACGCCGCCATGCAGTTCACGGGTATGCCCAACGTCTGGTGGATGCCGATCCAGACCCGCACCGAGATGCTCGCCACCGGCGTGCGCAGCCCGCTCGGCATCCTGGTGCTGGGCCCCGACACCGGGACGATCGACCGGATCGGAGCCGCGATCGAGGCGGCGCTGCGTGAGGTGCCGGGCACGCGGAGCGCATTTGCCGAGCGGATCGGCGGCGGGTACTTCCTCGACTTCGACGTCGACCGCGATCACGCGGCGCGCTTCGGCCTCAACGCCATGGACGTCGAGGAGGCGGTGGAAGTGGCGGTCGGCGGCCTCACCGTGTCGACCAGCATCGAGGGCCGCGAGCGCTACCCGGTCACGGTCCGGTATGCGCGCGACTTCCGCTCCGACCCGCAGGCGCTCGGGCGCGTGCGCGTGGCCGCGATCGACGGCGCGCAGATCGCCCTCGGTCAGGTCGCCTCGCTGAAGCTGCGGACCGGCCCTTCGATGCTGCGCGACGAAAACGGGCAGCTCGCGGGCTACGTGTTTGCAGACACCGGCCGCCCGATCGACGACTACGTGCGCGACGCGAAGAAGGCGGTGGCGGCCAGGGTCGAGCTTCCGTCCGGCTACCGGCTGGAGTGGGCCGGCCAATACCGGTACCTCGAACGGGCGAAGGCGCGCCTCGCGCTGGTCGTTCCGCTGACGCTGTTCGTCATCTTCCTGCTGCTGTTCTTCAACTCCCGGAGCACCGTCGAGGCGCTGCTGGTGATGCTGGCGGTGCCGTTCTCGCTGGTCGGCGCGTTCTGGCTGTTGTGGCTGCTCGGCTACCACCTCTCGGTCGCGGTCTGGGTCGGCCTGATCGCGCTGGCGGGACTCGACGCCGAGACCGGCATCGTGATGCTGCTCTACCTCGATCTCGCCTGGCGAGAGCGAAAGCCGGCGAACCGGGAGGAGGCCCGCGAGGCCATCTTCCATGGCGCGGTGAAGCGCATCCGGCCGAAGATGATGACCGTCGCCACCATCCTCGCCGGCCTCCTGCCGGTCCTCTGGTCGCAAGGCGCGGGAGCGGACGTGATGAAGCGCATCGCCGCGCCGATGGTCGGCGGCGTCGTGACCTCCGCCATCCTCGAGCTCGTCGTCTATCCCGCGCTGTATTTCGTCTGGAAGGGGCGGCGCCTCCCGCAGCGTGCAGCGGAAGGAAGTCGGTCTTGACACTGCGTCCGAAAGCGGCGAAAAGCCCGGAGCTTCCAAGGAAAGGCGGCCCCATCGTCTAGCGGCCTAGGACGGAGGCCTCTCACGCCTCAAACATGGGTTCGAATCCCGTTGGGGTCACCACTCGGCCCGGCTCGGTGAGAGAGCCGGGCCATTTTTTTCCAGCTAGACCAGAGTCTTAGGACGCCCTTCCGACGTGACCGGCGTCACTTGCTGGCACGCTTAACCGTGGCATGCCCTCGCGTGTCTGCTCGGTCGCCGGAGGCCCCCATGCGCCGTCTCGCCTGTCTCGCCCTCGTCGCCGCCTGTGGCGGCGCGGCGGTCGCGGCGTGCGTGAACAAGAAGGCCGGCGATGCCTGCACGGTGACGAAAGACGAGCGCAGCTTCACCGGCGCGTGCGCGGCCACGCCGGCCGGTGTGCTCGCCTGCGTGCCGCCGGCGCCGCCTCCGCCGCCGGCTCCGGCAGTCGCAGCTTGCACGGACAAGATCGCGGGCGATGCGTGCCAACTCGCGAAGGACGATCACACCATCGACGGGACCTGCCGGTCGTTCGGGGCGAACGTGGTGGCGTGCGTGCCGAATCCTCCGCCTCCGCCGCCGCCGGTCGCAGCGTGCAAGGACAAGACGGCGGGCGATCCGTGCACATTCACCGACGACGACGAGGGGACGGAAAACGGGACCTGCCGCGCCCTCCCCGGCCGCGACCTCCTGATCTGCGTGACGCCCGAGGAAGAGCCGCCATTCGTGAAGGCGTGCGATGGGAAAAAGGCCGGCGACGCGTGCACCGTCTCCGACGACGGCCGGAGCTTCACCGGCTCCTGCACCGCGCTGCCGATCGCCGGCGTCCTCGCGTGCCTCCCGCCGTCGCCGGTCGTGGTACTGCCGCCGCCGGTCGCAGCGTGCAACGGCAAGAACGAGGGCGATGCCTGCTGGTTCAGCGCTGACGGCAAGACCGTGAATGGTAACTGCCGCGATCTAACCGATCACCACCTGCGCGTCTGCGTGCCGCCGCCGCCGCAGGAGCTGATCCAGGCGTGCAACGGGAAGTCGGCGAACGATCGCTGCACCGTGACCGTCGGCGACAAGACGTTCACCGGCGTTTGCACCGCGCTTCCCGACGGCGGTCCGCTGGCATGTCTGCCGCCTCCGCCTGCGCCGCCGCCGCCGGTGACGGCCTGCAACGGGAAGAACGCGGGCGATGCCTGCTTGTTCACTGCCGGCGACAGGAGCGTGAGCGGCTTCTGCCGCGCCGTCGATGAGCACCTGCTCGCGTGCCTCCCGCCGCTGCCGACTCCTCCGCCGCCGCCACAAGTAGCGGCCTGCACGGACAAGACTGCCGGCGCGCAGTGCACGGTGCAGATCGGCGACAAGACCGCAACCGGCGTGTGCCACCAACTGCCCAATGGCCCACTGGTCTGCCTGCCGCCGCCGCCGCAACCGCCGCAGCAGGCGGTGGATGCGTGCGTTGATCATGCGCTCGGCGACAGCTGCTCGTTCAGCTGGAAGGACCACACGGTGAGCGGCGTCTGCCGCAACGAGCCGGACGGCACGACGCTGGTCTGCGCGCCGCTCTGCGTTCACTGATCAGGCGGCGCGGGCGGTGCGGTCGGTGCGCGTCCAGGTCTGGCCCTGGGCGCCACGGCTGTACTTGACGAAGCCGACCAGCAGCGCGGCGTTCAACTCGACGAAGTGCGCGGCGGCGTCGGCCACCGCGCGCAGCCGGCGCGGCGACATCCCCAGCAGCGCCACCGCCGCGAGCGCGTACGCCGCGCACTGGACGAGCAACGCGAGCGCATAGAAGCGGCCGCCGTGGGCGAGGAACAGATTCGCCACCAGCGCGACGACCATCGCGTGCGGCACGAACCAGCGCAGAATCTTGTGCGACCAGAGCGCGAAGGCGGTGAAGCCGTGCCGCGGCGCCATCAGATTTCGGTACTGCGAGAGCGCGCGGAAGCAGCCGGCCGCGATGCGTACGCGGCGCCGGTATTCGCCGCTGTGATCGGGCGCAGCCTCCTCGTGGGCCACGGCTTCGGGCTCGTAGCGCACCTCGCTGCCCGCCTCGAGCACGCGCAGGGCGGCGACGAAGTCGTCGACGACCGTACCCGCCGGCAGCGGCGCGAACAGTTCCTTGCGCACGGCGTAGATGCCGCCGTTGGCGCCCATCACGCAGCCGCGGCGCGATTCGTACAATTTCAAAAGGCTCTCCAGCTTCCAGTACGCGCTCTCGGCGACGGGCGCGCCGAGAGGCGAGTGCAGCCGCAGCCGTCCGCAAACCAGCCCGACAGTCTCCTCGCGCAGCGGCTGGACCAGGCGGCGGATCGCGTCGCGCTCGAACTCGGTGTTCGCGTCGGTCATCACCAGCACGTCGCCGCGCGCCAGCCCGACCAGCCGGCTGAGGACGCCGGCTTTTCCGCATCGTTCGCCGCGCGAGAGCTTGACCCCGCGGGCCGCGTAGCGCTGGACGATGCCGTCGGTCTCGTCGGAGGACGCGTCGGAGCCGATCCGGATCTCGAGCTTGTCCGCCGGGTAGTCCTGCTCGAGCAGGTTCTCGATCCGTTGCCCGATGCACTCGGCCTCGTTGTAAGCCGCGATCAGGACCGAGACGCTGGGCAGGCCGATCTGCGCCGGCGGGCGGCGCCGCTCGTTGCCGCTCAGGTAGCTCCACGCGCTCCGGGCCTGACCCACCGCGTCGAGGACGATGAGCAGCAGTGGATAGAGGACATAAGTGTGCAGGATGCAGCCGACGGCGAGCCAGAACAGGATGGCGAGCATGCGCTCGCGCTACAGCAATCTACGTGCCCGCACCGGCCGCAGGGCGGTGCGTCAGCTGTGTGAATTGGATTTCCCACCCTAGGGCGACGGCGGGAGGAGCGAGAGAAGCCGCTTCGCCCGTTCGTGCTGCGGGTTTTCCTTCAGCACCCTGGTCAGCACGTTCCGCGCCGGGTCGGGCTCCTGGCGATCGAGCGAGATCGCGGCGACGTCGACCTGCGCGCGCAGCATGCGCGGCTCGGCCTGCCCGGCGACCGCGAGCGCCGCCAGCGCCCGATCCTGCTTCTCGCGCGCCGGCGGACCGGAGAGCGCGAGCGCCGCGCGCGTCCAGGCGATCCACGGGTCCTGCGGCGCGACGATCTCGGCCCGATGCAGCGAGACCAGGCCGAGCTCGGGCGCACCCGCGAGCGCCGCATGCAGCGCCATCGCCCGAAGCGCGAACGAGTCCTCGCGATCGTCCTCGACGGCCGCCTTCGCCGCCGCGAGCCCCTCCTGCATCGAGCGCGTCGCTTTTCGCGTGAGCTCCTCGCCCTCGTCCTTCGACACGCGTCCGGCGAGGTCTTTCTGCGCGGCCGCTTGCAAGAGGAGCGCGAAGGCACGTTCGCCCTCGGGGCCGGCCTCTCCGGGAGCCATCCGCGCCGCCTCGGTGAAGAGCGCCGTCGCCTGCTCGAGGCTGGTCCGGTCGTCCCGCAGGAGCAGCAGGCGGGCCTTTTCGATCCGCTCCTGCGCCCGCCGCGGCAGCCCGCCGAGACCGAGCTCGGCGAGAAGCGCGATGCCGAGCGCGACCACCGCCCCGACGGCGACCCAGAGGCCGGTGCGGCGCTTTTTGGGGACACCTTCCGGGGACACCTTCCTGAAGGTGTCCCGCGGAGGTGTCCCCAAACGCTCGAGCACGGCCGGATCGGGCGGCTTGTAGATCGGCGGGACGGGCCGCTGCACCGTGGGCGTGTTGGCGCGCTCGGGTGGAATCCGCGGGAGCGCGTTCGCCTCGAAGACGGTCAGGCACCGCCCGCACTCGACCTTGAACCCGACCCCGGCCGCCGCGACGCCGTCCTGCAGCGAAAACAGCGCCTGGCAGCTCTGGCAGCGGATCAGCATCAACTCTTCTCGACGTCGCCCTTGTCCAGCCCGAACGCAGTATGCAACGCCCGGACGGCAAGCTCCGAGTACTTCTCGTCGATGATGCAGCTGATCTTGATTTCACTGGTGGAAATGACGCGGATGTTGACCCCTTCGTCGGCCAGGACCTGGAACATCCGGGCGGCGACGCCGGCGTGGTTGCGCATGCCGACCCCGACGATGGAGACCTTGGCGATCCCTTCCTCGTGCTCGACCTTGCCGGCGCCGATCTGCTTGCCGATCTTGCGCACCAGCTCGTTGGTCTTCTCCATGTCCAATCGCCCCACCGTAAAGGCCATGTCGGTGCGGCCGTCCTCGTGCGCGGGCGTCTGCACGATCACGTCGACGACGATGCCGCGCTCGGCGAGCGCGCCGAAGACCTTGGCGGCGATGCCGGGCTTGTCGGGCACGCCGCGGACCACGAAGCGCGACTCGTCGCGGGTGAGCGCGATGCCGGAAACGATCACCTCCTCCATCGCCTTGTCCTCCTCGGTGACGAGCGTGCCGGGGTCTTCGGTGAAGCTCGACTTGACCCACAGCGGCACCTTGTACTTCATCGCGAACTCGACGCTGCGGATCTGTAAAACCTTGCTGCCCAGAGATGCGAGCTCGAGCATTTCCTCGTACGAGACCCGGTCGAGCTTGCGCGCCTTGTCGCAGATGCGCGGGTCGGTCGTGTAGACGCCGTCGACATCCGTATAGATCTCGCAAGCGTCGGCCTTGAGAGCGGCGGCCAGCGCGACGGCGGTGGTGTCCGAGCCGCCGCGGCCGAGCGTGGTGATGTTGCCGTGCTCGTCGATCCCCTGGAATCCCGCGACCACCGCGATTTCGTGTTTCTTCAGTGATTCCCGTAGCTTGGCGTCATCGATGCTGCGGATGCGGGCGTTGGCGAAGGCCGAGTCGGTGAGGATGCGCACTTGATGACCGAGAAAGCTGCGGGACTTCCCCTTCATCTCCTGGATGGCGAGCGCGAGCAGGCCGACCGTGACCTGTTCGCCGGTCGAGACCACCACGTCCTGCTCGCGCTGGCTCGGCCGTTTCGAGACGTCGCTGGTCAGCTTGAGCAACCGGTTCGTCTCGCCGGCCATCGCCGAGACGACGACCACTACGTCGTGGCCCTCTTTCCGGGCCAGGATCGCGCGGCGCGCGACGTTGCGGATGCGCTCCACGTCCCCGACGGACGTTCCGCCGTATTTTTGGACGACCAGCAATCCCTAGAAGTGCCAGGTGCCGGCGTCGCCGCCCGAGCCCTTCGAGGGGCCGGAGCCTTCGACGAAGTAGAGCGCGATCGAGCCGGCGATCAACACCGCGCCGGCGATGGTGAGGATCGTCGCCTTCTGGCCCAGCGACTTGTTGGCATCGTACTGCGCTTTCAAGGCAGTGTAGTTGGCGCCGGGCGCGGTCAGGAGCTGCTCGGTGTAGACCTTGTCCTCGGACTTCATCTCGTTGCCGGCGATCAGGCCGCCCGCCAACGCCCCGAGACCGACGCCGCCGACGATCCAGGTCCAGGTCCGTCCGCCCGAGGCCTGCGCGACCGGCTGCCGGCGCGGTGGCGGCGGAGCGGGCGTCGGCTCAAAACGAGGAGCCGGGGCCGGCGGAGGTGTCGGCCTGACGACGGGCGGAGGCGCGACTTCCGCCACCATTCCGCCCTGCCCGCTGGTGTCGACCTTCCACGGCTTGTCCGGATCGCCGGAGCGGCCGGGGCCGTTGCCCAGCTCGTCGTAGGCCTCGATGTAGTACTCGGCGACGTCGCCCTTGACGGGGATGTTCGCGCCGTACGAGTCCTTCTGGCCCTTGACCGGCTTCATGTCGAGCGGCTTCTGGTACTCGCCCGAACCGTACCGGTAGAAGACCTGCGGGAAGAATTTCGACTCGTCGGTGATCTTGGCGAACACCTGGACGAACTTCGCCCCGCGCTCGGTGTATCTGATCGGCGTGTGTGAAACGACCGGGGCGGCCGTGTCGTCGGCGCGTGCGGCGGTCGAGGCAAAGAGCGCGAGAGCGAGAAGCGACGCTGTTCGGGAGGCCATGTAGCGCAGTGTAGGCGAGGAACCGACTCGGCGTAAATGGGTGTACAAGCCCCCGCATGCGGATGGTGCTTTCAGGCGCGGGATTGAGGCTCGAAGACGTCGCCGCGGCGGCGGCCGGCGGCGTGCGCGTCGAGGTCGCGCCGGACGCGCGGGAGCGGGTGCGCGCGGCTCGGCGGTTGGTCGATCGAATCGCCCAGGGCGATGTGCCGACCTATGGAATCAACACGGGATTCGGGACCTTGGCGGAGGTTTCCATCCCGCGCGCGGACCTCCAGCG
>VBLM01000245.1 GCA_005879095.1 Deltaproteobacteria bacterium | reverse complement strand
GCCTCGAGCAGCTTGTCCTGCCCGCGCAATTCGACCAGCCGCTGCTGCAGCTCTTCGCGGATGGCGAGGATCGCCGACTTGCGCCGCTCGTTCGACGTCACGTAGTGGCTGGAAGGGAAGATCGACATCTTCTCCAGCTCGCCGAGCACTTTGCCGCGCAGCGGGTCGATCTCCTTGATGCTCTCGACGGTGTCGCCGAAGAGCTCGACACGGATCGCGCGCTCCTCCTCGTACGCCGGGAAGATCTCGATGGTATCGCCCTTCACCCGGAACGTGCCGCGGGAGAAATCGTGGTCGTTGCGCTCGTACTGGATCTCGACCAGATCCCGGAGCAGCTTGTGCCGCGGATACTCCTCGCCGGTCTGCAGCGCGACTTTCAATTCGTAATACGCTTCTGCGGTACCGAGGCCGTAGATGCAGCTCACGCTTGCGACGATGAGCACGTCGTTTCGCGTCAAGAGCGAGTGCGTCGCCGCATGGCGCAGTCGATCGATCTCGTCGTTGATCGACGAATCCTTCTCGATGTACGTGTCGCTCGAAGGAACGTACGCCTCGGGCTGGTAATAGTCGTAATAGCTGACGAAGAACTCGACCGCGTTCTCCGGAAACAGCTCCTTGAACTCGCCGTAGAGCTGCCCCGCCAGCGTCTTGTTGTGCGCGATCACCAGCGTCGGCCGCTGCACCTGCGCGACCACGTTGGCTACGGTGAACGTCTTGCCGGAACCGGTGACGCCGAGCAGCGTCTGATTCCGATCGCCGCGCTTCAGGCCCGCGGTGAGTTCCGTGATCGCCCGCGGCTGGTCGCCTTGGGGCTGGTAATCGCTGCGCAGCTTGAACGGCATCGATCCGGCAGTTTAATCAAGGCCGCTGCAGCACGCACGTCGACTGGCCCAACGCCTGTTTTTCCGCCAGCCCCGGCACCGTCACTGACGACTCGTCGCCGCGGTACCACCGCACCACCCGCCAACCGGCCCACCTGGCGAGCGTCTCCATGGTCTCCTCGGTGGTGACGAAATTTCGCACCGCCGCCCAACGCTGCTCGAGGTCGAGGCTGGCTTGCTGCATGAAGATCGGCCGCGAATTCGCAAGCGATACCGGCAAACACGAGAAGATCAGCTTTCCGCCGTGTCGCGCCACGCGAAGCGAATCGACGAAATAGCGATACGTGTCCTCGGCCTCCATGTGGGTGAAAACGGAGAACGCGCAGATCACGTCGACCGACGCATCGGGCAGATCGTAGTGCGGCCGAAGCATGTTCCTGGAAATGTCGATGCCGATGTACTTGCCGCCTTTCAACTCGGGAATGAGCTGGACCGCAAGCCGGCCGGTACCGCAGCCGAGATCGACCACCGTGTCGGTCGGCTTCACGTTTTCGAGCTTCAAAAGACCGAGCTCGATCTTGCCCATGAGCTCGAAGTCGCCGCCGCCCACCGAAGCGTCCGACGCCATCATCGCCGCCTGCCGGTCGTAGACGCGCTCGTAGAAGTTGGTCAGGCCGCGCGCGCGGGCGATGACGTTCTTCGCCCGCGACCGGACGGCCGGCGGCAGCACGGTGCGAAGCACGCGCCGGATCATCGGCGGGCCGAGCGCAGCGAGTTGTAGTCGGCGTCGTCGGCCGGCACGAATCCGTCGGCGTGGAAGACCGAGCCGAGCTTCTCGCGGCCCGGCGCAGTCCGCGAAAGCGAGAGCAGCGCGGCGCGCAAGCTCGATACCATCTCGGTCGGCGCGCCCGGACGCGCGGCGATCACGTCGTTGGGAATCGGATCGCTGGTGGCCAGCACTTTCAGCTCTTTCGCCCGCGCGCCCACGGTTTCGACGCATCCGGCCAGCGCGCCGCCGCGGCCGTCGTTGGCGAAGGTGGCCCCCGCGTCGGCAGCGCCGTCGAGCACCGCCTTGCACACCGCAGCGTGGTCGCCGAGGAACGTTCGGTAGCGCAGATCCGGCTCGGTGAAGCCCGCGCCGAGCAGGACTTGCAGGGCGAGCAGATACCCCGCTCCCGACTGCTCCGAGACGAACGCCAGCCGTTTCCCTTTCAGATCGGTCAATCGTTTGACCGTGCCTTTGCGCGCGAACACCGCCGACCGGTAGAACGGCAGCCCGCCGCGCAACACCTTCGCCACCGGCACCGCCGGCGCGGCGCGCACGTACTGACTCGCCGAAAGCCACGCCAGATCGACCTTTCCCTGCGCGAGCAGGAGCGGCAGGTCGTCGTGCGAAACGACCTGCGCCTCGACCGGTTGATGCAACGCATCGGTGAAGAGCGCCGAGAGCTCGACGGCATCCTGCTTTGCCTGCTGGCTTCCCAGCGGAGACGAGATGGCGAGCTTCAACGCCGCGACGAGGAGAACGAGCATGGCGCGATACTACAGCAGCACGCGCCAGTCGGTGCCCTGGGAACCGTCGCGCAGCTCGACGCCGGCGTCGGTCAGCTTCATCCGGATCGCGTCCGCGGTCTTGAAATCCTTCGCCTTGCGCGCCGCGATCCGCTCGGCGATCAGCTGTTCCACGTCGGCGGGCTTGATGCCCTTGCGCGCCGCGGCCAGCGTCCGCCGCTCGCGGATGGCGTCGAGCGGCGCGCGCGGCGCGAGGCCGAGCACGTGCGAGAGCGTGCGCGCGGTGTGCAGCAGCGCGGCGACTTCGGCCGGCGGCGCCTTGGCGTCGATGCTCGCGTTGAGCACGTGGTACAGGCGCTCGACTCGGGCCATCGCGTCGGCGGTGTTGAAATCGTCGTCCATCGCGTCGCGGAAGGCGGCCACGTGCTCGTCGACCGGCGCCGGCTCGCCAGCCGTGAACTTCTTCTGCGTCAGGTACGCGTCGCCCTTGGCGAGGGTCTCGTAGAAATACTCGACCCGCCGATCCGCGTCGGCCACCGCCGATTCGGTAAAATTGATCGGGTGTCGATAATGCGTCGATAACAAAAACGCCCGCAGCGCCTCGCCGTCCCAGTGCGCGAGCAGGTCGCGGATGGTCTTGAAGTTGCCCATCGACTTGCTCATCTTCTCCGCGTCGAGCGTGACGAATCCGTTGTGCAGCCAGTAGTGGGCCAGCTCCTGCCCGCTGGCGGCCTCGCTCTGCGCGATCTCGTTTTCGTGGTGCGGAAAGACCAGGTCCTTCCCTCCGCCGTGCACGTCGAAAGTCACCCCGAGGTACTTCTGCGACATCGCCGAGCACTCGATGTGCCAGCCCGGCCGCCCCGGCCCCCACGGGCTCTGCCACGTCACCGACGCCGGCTCGCCCGGCTTGGCCGCCTTCCACAGCGCGAAGTCGAGCGGATCGTGCTTCTGCTCGCCGGGCTCGACGCGCGCGCCGCTTTGCAAATCGTCGAGGTTGCGTTTCGATAATTTTCCGTAATCGGGAAAGCTGCGCACGGAAAAATAGACGTCGCCCGCGGATGCGTACGCATGCCCGCGCTCGATCAGCTTCGAGATGATCTCGATCATCTCCGGAATGTTCTCGGTGGCCTTCGGCTCCACGTCGGCAGGCAGGATGTTGAGCGCCTGCATGTCGCGGCGGCATTCGTCGATGTACCGCGCCGCGAACTGCTGCGGGTCCTCGCCGCGCTCGCCGGCGCGCCGGATGATCTTGTCGTCGACGTCGGTCCAGTTGCGGACGAAGTTGACCTGCCAGCCCATCCAGCGCAACGCGCGGACGGCCGCGTCGAACGCGGTCAACATCCGGGCGTGGCCGATGTGCGCCAGGTCGTAGACGGTGATGCCGCAGACGTAGACGCCGATGCGGCCCGGCCGCACCGGCGTGAAGTCCTGCTTCTCGTTGGTGAGGGTATTGAAGAGCCGGAGAGGCAATCAGCAGTTGAAGATGGACTTGAGGTCGCTTTCGATGTCGTCTTCGTTGACGCCCTTGGCCAGCGACAGCTCCTTGATGAGGAGATTACGCGCCGTGTCAAGCATCTTGCGCTCGCCGAAGCTGAGGTCCTTGTCGAACTTGAGCAGGTAGAGATCGCGCAGCACTTCGGCGATCTCGAACACCGAGCCGGTCTTGATCTTCTCCATGTACTCGCGATACCGGCGGTTCCAGGTGGCCGAATCGACCGAAATGTCCTTCTGCTTGAGGATTTGGTAGACCTTGCCGACGGCGCGCTCGTCGATCAGGTTGCGCAGGCCAACGGACCCGACCTTGTTGATGGGAATGAGGATTTTCATCCCATTTTCCATGATCTTGAGTACGTAGAAAGACTGTCGCTGGCCGGCGATGTCCTTGTGCTCGATGCCCATGACCTCGCCGACGCCCTGACCCGGGTAGACGGCTTTGTCGCCGACCTTGAAAGTCTGCATGAACAGGCTTTTAGCACGATCGGCACCGTGCGTCAAGGCTGGCGCTTGACGGCCATCACAGGCGGGGTGTAGCGTGGCCGGCTCCGGTACGTGGCATGTAGGTTTGCGCCTACATGGCGGGTGGGGGGTCGGGGTTGGGGAAGCCGCTGCTGGCGGCGTCCGCTGCGTTTCTGGCGGGTGCCTTTTTCGGATGCAGTGCGTCTCGTGATGCCGCGCTCGCGCTGGGCGCGGGTGCGCTGGTGCTCGCGCTGCACGCGCGCGTCCGATTCGCCGCGCTCGGCCTCGCGCTCGGCCTCTTGCGCGGCGCGTCGCATGAGCAGCCTGCCGCGTTTACGCTTCCCGACGAGTTCGAGGGAACGGTCGTCTCTGACGGCGTGGTGCGCACCGCGGGAGGACTGGTCGCGCTGCGACTGCGAGGGCTCGAGGTCCATCGCGGCGACCGCGCCCTCTTCTTCGGCCGCGTCCGCGAGCCGCCGGGAAAGCTGAATCCGGGCGGTCGCGATCGACAGGCATTGCTCGCAACGCGCGGAATCGCGCTCGATGGCAACGCGGAACTCGTCCGCGTGCTCGCCCGAGGCCCGCCGCTCTACCGCTTCATCGATCGAATTCGCGCGCGGTTCACCGAACGAGCTCTCTTGCTCTGCACGTCGCGCGAGCGCGGCGCGTTGGTAGCGGCGCTCGGCGTCGGCGATCGCTCTGCGCTGCCCGCGGAAGCCGAGGAGGACCTCTCGGCAAGCGGACTCGTGCACCTTCTCGCCAGCTCCGGCCTGCACCTCGCGGTCGTGGTCCTGCTGGCGCGCGAGATCGCGCGGCGGATCTGGCTGCGCACGCGATGGGCCCATGGCGTCCGCGCGTCGGCCGTCGCCTCGCTCGCGGCGCTGCCCTTCGCCGCGGCCGAAGTGCTGCTGCTCGGCGCTCCGTGGCCGGCAGGCCTGACCACCCTGGCGATGGCCGCAGCCGGATGCGCCCTCGTCGACCCGGCGGCCACGCACGATCTCGCGCTGCAACTCTCTGTCCTCGGCATCGCCGGCCTTCTGCTGCTCGCGCGACCACTCCGCGATCTAGCGCCGATTCCCTTCCCGGCTGCCGGCGCTTCGTTGAAACGCCGCTTCGGCGAGCACATGTTGATGCTGGCCTGCTCGACGGCCGCCGCCGCGCTCTGTACCGCGCCGCTCCTCGCCGCTTCGTTCCATCGCGTCTCGCTGGTCTCGGTGGCGGCAAACGCGCTGGGCCTTCTGCCCGGCCTCGCCGCGATCCCGATCGCCACCGCGCTGGTCGTGGTCGACGTGTTGCCGCTCTGGTGGCTGGCCGACCTGCTTTCCGGCGCCACGCTCTCCGCCGCGCACGGTTTCGCCGCGCTTCCGTTCGCCACCGTCCGGCTCGCCGCGCCGGGACTGCTCGCCTGCGCGCTCTGGTATGCGGGCGTGCTCTTGATCGCGCGGCGTTCGTACCGGGCCGCGCTCGCGCCGTGGGCCGCACTGCTCGTTTTCGCCGGAGCGGGCGCCGCGCTGGCCCGGACCTCCGACACGATGACGCTCACTTTTCTCGCCGTCGGCCAGGGCGATTCGACCATCGTGCGGCTTCCCGGCGGTCACGCCATGCTCGTCGACGCCGGCGGCGATCTGCGCTGGCCGACGCGCGTCGATCCCGGCCTGCGCGACGTGATTCCGGCGCTGGCCGAGCTCGGCATCGCGCGGCTCGACGTCGTCGTGCTCACCCACCCGCATCCCGATCACGCCGGCGGCCTGCTCTCGGTGCTCGACCGGATCCCGATCGGCGAGCTGTGGATGACGCGCGAGCAGGACCCGATCGCGACCGCGGTGCGCGAGAAAGCGCGAGCCCGCGGCGTTCCCATCAGCGAGGTCCGCATCGAAGTGCCGTCACGGTTCATCGAGGGCCGGTCGCTCAACGACAACTCGATCGTCCTGCGCCTCGTCTACGGCGAAGTCTCGGCGCTGCTCGCCGGCGATGTCGAAGCGCTGTCCGAATCGGACCTCGCGCAAGGCGGGGCTCCGTTGAGCGCCGCGTTGCTCAAAGCGCCGCACCACGGCAGCCGCACCAGCAGCACCGACGCGTTCCTGCGCCGCGTCTCACCTCGAGCGACGGTGTATTGCACCGGGGCGGGAAATCCGTTCGGCTTCCCGCACCCGGAGGTCGTCGCGCGCACACCGGGCGCGCACTTCTCCACCGCCGACGGCGCGGTCGTCACCGAGACTGACGGCCGCGAGCTGAAGGTGTACCGCTTTCAATGAGGATCAATTCTCGAATCGCAAGGTCGCGAAGCGGTCGAGCGCGTGGAAGTCGCCGCGCATCGGCGGTGAAAACGCCTGGCCTTCGTTGGGCTGTCCCGGCCCCTGCCGCAGCCGATAGAGATTGAACTTCCAGCGATCGCCGACCGACGGGCGCGGCTTGGGCATTCCGGTCAGCGAGGAGAAAGGGATCGCCAACTCGACCGTCCATCCGCGATCCACGTCGCGCGCATCGTTCAGCGTGCCGTCGACGTGCACGGCGTGGCGCGCATGCGACGACCACGAAAGGTCCATCCCCTGCCGCGGTCCGCCGACGAACGAGGCATCGAACAGGGCGTTCGTCGGGGCAACCTCGATCTCGTCGTACCCGCGCGCCGCGTCGCCGCTGGGATTGAGGAAGATCTCGACGACATTCGACGTGTAGAGCTTCTCGTCGTCATTGAAGAACGCGCCCGCCACGTTCGGATCCTCGGACAGGAACGCGACGTACAGGTTCATGTCGTCCCACAAG
>VBLM01000248.1 GCA_005879095.1 Deltaproteobacteria bacterium | reverse complement strand
GAGATCGTGCGCAAGCGTCCGTAAATACGTGCCTTTCGAGCAGCGAACGAAGATGCCGGCATCGGGCGGGCGGAAGAACGTCAGCCGCGCTTCGTCGATGTGAACCTGCCGCGACTCGCGCTCGACCTCTTCCCCGGCGCGCGCCAGCTCGTACAGCCGTTTTCCGTCGACTTTGCGCGCCGAGTACATCGGCGGCGTCTGCTCGACGAGCCCGACGAAACCCTCGAGCTCCTTTCGCACGCGCTCTTCCGAAAGATCACCGAGAGGCCGCGTCTCCAGCATCCGCCCCGCCGCGTCCTGCGTGTCGGTGATCTCGCCGAACCGGACGACCGCGTCGTACTCCTTCTCACCCTCGGAGACGAAGGAGGCCACCTTGGTCGCGTCGCCGATGCAGATCGGCAGCACGCCGGTCGCGGTCGGGTCCAAAGTCCCCGTGTGTCCGCAGCGCCGCGTCTTGAAGAGGCCCTTCACCCGCCGGACGACGTCGAAGCTGGTCGGCCCGCTCGGCTTGTCGACGACCACCACGCCGGAGAGGTCAGCCACGCAACGCCTGCTCGATCTCTTCCGCGATCTTCGCGCGCACCGCCGCCTCGTCGCCCGCGATGCTGCAGCCGGCCGCGTTGTGGTGGCCGCCGCCGCCGAACTTCTGCGCGATGGCCGCCACGTTCACCCGCCCGCGCGAGCGGAAGCTGACCCGCCACGCGCCGCCATTGGAAGGCTCGCGGAAGCTGGCCGCGACCTCGACGCCGTCGACCGAGCGCGCGTAGTTGATGAAGCCGTCGGTGAGGTCGATCGGGCTGCCGGGTTTCCCGTGTACTTCCAGGGTCTTCAAGACATCGGCGAGCAGCCGCATCCGGGCCAGCGGCTGCTGCTCGTAGACCCGCACCGTCATCTCCCATGGGTCGACGCCGGCCTCGAGCAACTCCGCCGCGACGCGGAAGCACTCCGGGTCGGTGCTCGAATACCGGAACGATCCGGTGTCGGCGAGGATGCTGGCATAGATGCACTCGGCCGCGTCGCGGCTCAAAGGATGCCCGAGCCCCCGGATGATCTTGTAGGCGAGGATCCCGACCGAGGCCGCTTCCGGATCGACGTAGTTCACGTCCCCGAACGGCTCGGTCGTCATGTGGTGATCGAGGTTCAAGAGCAGGCCGCGCCGGCCAACCGGCGGCACGTCCGGCCCCAGCCGATCGAACGCGCCCGCGTCGGTCGCGATGGTGACGTCGAACGCGGCCTCGGCCGGCACGGTCCGCGCAACCGAATCCGCGCCGGGAAGGAAGCGGAAGTTGTAGGGCAGCTCGTCCGGGTTATAGACGGTCACCTGGCGGCCCATCTCGCGCAGCGCGCAGGCCAGCGCGAGCGCCGAACCGAGCGCGTCCCCGTCGGGTCCGCGGTGCTCCGGCGGATTCGCCACCCCTTTGTTGATCGCCTTCACCGGCCCTTGTCCTCGTCGTGAACCTGGCGAATCAGCTGCTCGATCCGTTCGCCGCGGTCGATCGCTTCGTCGTAGGTGAAGTGCAGATCCGGCGTCACTCGCAGCTTGAGGTCGAAGCCGATCTCGTGCCGCAGATAGCCGCGCGCATTCTCCAGTCCGCGCGCGGTGTGCTTGCGCACTTCCGGGTCGCCGTGCACGGTCCAGTAGACCCGCGCCTCGCGCAGATCGGGCGACATCTTCACGCCCGTGATGGTGACGAGCCCGATGCGCGGATCGCGCATGCCGCGGGCGAAGATCTCCCCGAGCAGCTGCTGGACCATCTGCGCCACGCGCTCCGGCCGCTTGTGCGCGCTCACTCGACGTCCTCCGGGCTCTTCACGGCGAGGTGCGACCAGTCCTGCGACATCTCCGAGTAGGTCTCGATCTCCATCTCACGGTTGACGATCTCCGCGATCTGGCCGGCGTCGCGCACGCACTTGTCGAGGACTTCGTTGACGAAGCTGCGATCGTTGGCGACCGCGGTGATGCCGACCACCGCCTTCTGCCAGATGTCCTGCTCGCCCACTTCGGCGACGCTGACGTTGAAGCGCGAGCGCAGCCGGTCGACCACCTTCCGCAACACCTGCCGCTTGTCCTTCAGCGAGGTGGCGCCGTGGATGTAGAGCGTCAGCCTGAGGACCCCGACCACCATCTGCAACCGCCTAGGTCAATGAAGGCCGAATCGTCTCCAGCTCGTACGCCTCGATCACGTCGCCTTCCTTGAAGTCGGCGAAGTTCTCGATGCCGATACCGCACTCGAACCCCTTCTCCACTTCCTTGACGTCGTCCTTGAAGCGACGTAACGACGCGATTTTCCCGGTGAAAATCGGCTTGGCGTCGCGCAGCAGTCGGACCATCGCGGACCTCGTGACCTTGCCGTCGGTGACGGAGGAGCCGGCGATCGTCCCCAGCTTGGGCACGTTGAAGGTCTGCAGCACCTTGGCGTGGCCGACGACCTTCTCCTTGATGATGGCCTCGAGCTTGTCCTCCATGGCCAGCTTCACGTCGTCGAGCGCCTCGTAGATGATCGAGTACTGCTTCAAACTGACGCCCTGCGAGGCCGCGGTCTCGGCGGCTTTCGTCTCGGCCTTGGTGTTGAAGCCGACGATCATCGCCTTCGACGCAGCCGCCAGCATCACGTCGGTCTCGGTGACGTTGCCGACACCGGAGTGGATCACGTCCACCGACACTTTCGGGGTCGAAAGCTTCGTCACCGCGTTCTTCAGCGCCTCGACCGACCCCTGCACGTCGGCCTTGACGATGACCTTCAACACCTTCGCTTCGTCCTTCTTTCCCGCCTTGAGGATGTCGTCGATGGTCAGCTTGGTGTTCTTCGAGAGCTCTTTCTCGCGCTGCTTCTTCAGCCGATGCTCGGCCACCACCGCGGCGGCATTCTCGTCCTCGACGATGTTGAAATCGTCGCCGGCCGAGGGTGCGCCGTCGAGGCCGAGGACCTCCACCGGGAAGCCGGGCGGAACGTCATCGACCTGCTCGCCGTGCTCGTTCATCATCGCGCGCACGTTGCCGGAGTTGACGCCGGTGACGATGGCGTCGCCCACGTGCAGCGTACCGTCCTGCACCAGCACGGTCGCGACCGGACCGCGGCCTTTCTCCAGCTTGGCCTCGATCACCACGCCGGTGGCCGGCTTGTTCGGATTCGCCTTCAGCTCCAGCACTTCGGCCTGCAGCAGAATCGCTTCCAGCAGCTTCTCCAGGCCCTCGCCGGTGCGCGCCGAGACCGGGATCATCATCGTCTCGCCGCCCCACTCCTCGGAGATCAGGCCGTGCTCGGAGAGCTGCTGCTTGATCCGCTCCGGCTGCGCGGTCGGGAGGTCGATCTTGTTCAGCGCGACCACGATGGTCACTTCCGCGGCCTTGGCGTGGTTGATCGACTCGACCGTCTGCGGCATCACGCCGTCGTCGGCCGCAACCACCAGCACCGCGATGTCGGTGACGTTGGCGCCGCGGGCGCGCATCGCCGTGAAGGCCTCGTGGCCCGGCGTGTCGAGGAACGTGATGTTGGCCTCGCCCCCGTCGGACCCGATCACTTCGACCGAGTAGGCGCCGATGTGCTGCGTAATCCCACCCGCCTCGCCCTCGGCCACGTGCGCCT
>VBLM01000244.1 GCA_005879095.1 Deltaproteobacteria bacterium | reverse complement strand
TCCGGCCGAAGCCCTTCCGGTACGTCTTGAGCTTGAGGATGTCGCCGTAGCGCTCGTCCTGGACCCGGGCCTCTTCCTCGTCTTCTGGACGGTAGAAGATCTGGAAGAGAAGCTCGTCGCCGACCTCGGCTTCGATGCCCTTCTTGCCGGCCTCCTCGAGCGAGATCTGGTTGACCGCCTTGATCGGGTCCTCGACCTCGACGCGCTCGACCACCGTCAGCGTCTGGAAGACCTCGACCACCTGCTTCTCCTCGTTGTACGTGGCCTCGATGGCGCGATCCTGGCCGAAGTGCTTCTTCGCGGCCTGCGTGATCGCGTTCTGCAGCGTGTCGACGAGCACCGAGCGCTCGATGCCTTTGTCCTTGGCCACCTGGTCGAGGACCATGTTCAGGTTGACGATCGGCGCTTGCGGTTGCGGGGCTGCCATTTGCGTTCTCCTAATCGAAAACGGGTTCTACGTTCGCCTTGGCGATCTGCTCGCGCGGAATGCGGAATTCACGGCCGTCGACGTCGACGACCACTTGTCCCTCGACGAAATCCTTGAGCGTACCCACGAACGTCTTCCGGTCTTCCAGCGGCGCGTACGTCTTGACCCGCACCTTCGAGCCCTTGAACTTCTCGAAGTGCTCCGGAGTCCGCAGCGGGCGATCGAGCCCGGGGCTCGAAACCTCGAGATCGTAGGCGCCGTCGACCGGGTCCTCCACGTCGAGCGCGGCGCTGACCGCCCGCGAGACGGAACTGCAGTCGTCGAGCGAGACCCCGCCCGCCTTGTCGATGAGAAGACGCAGGACCTGCCGCCCGCCGGCTCCACCGAGCTCGACGTCGACCAGTTCCAACCCTTCCAGGGCGGCGAGAGGGGCGGCGATCTGCCGGACTCTCTCGAGGATCTCTTCCTTGCGTCCCACTGCGTGCTCCAGAAATAAAAAAAGCGGGCCAACCGCGCCCACTTCCGGAAACTTCTCCGAAAATGTGGGCGGTTAGCTAACTGATCGGCACTCGATAGTCAAGCGCTGTAGACTTCGATCGTCGTGCTTGCCGCAGCCATCCAGATGACCTCGACGTCGGACCGGGTCCACAACGAGGCCCGCGCGCTGGCCTTGGTGTCGCAGGCGGCGGATCGGGGAGCGCAGCTGATCGGCTTGCCGGAAGTGTGGGAACACGTCGGGCCGGCGCAGCAGAAGAAGGCCTTCGCCGGCGCCCTGGAGGGTAGACAGCTAGCCCCCCTCCGCGAGTTTTGTACAAAACGTACAATTTGGCTGCTGGCGGGGTCGATCGCCGAGCGCGCCCACGAGGATGCGGCGCGCATCTACAACACCACCGCGCTGATCTCGCCGCAGGGCCGGATCGTCGCGGTGTACCGGAAGATGCACCTCTTCGACGTCGACATCCCCGACGGCGCGCGGTACCGGGAGTCGGAGACCGTCGCCCCCGGCCCCGCGCTGCCGCCGGTCGCGGAGCTGCCAGGGTTCGGAATGAAGATCGGCCTCTCGGTCTGCTACGACCTGCGCTTTCCCGAGCTGTACCGGACGCTCTCCGACGCGGGCGCCGACATCCTTTGTGTGCCGGCCGCGTTCACGGCCTACACGGGGCGCGCGCACTGGGAAGTGCTCTTGCGCGCGCGCGCGATCGAAAACCAGGCCTACGCGTTCGCGCCGGCGCAGGTCGGCCGCATCGGACCGGCGAACGAGAATCGCCACGCCTGGGGACATGCCTGCATCGTCGATCCGTGGGGGGAAATCCTCGCGGACGCAGGCGGTGACGGCGAAGGGATCGCGCTCGCCAGGCTCGAGTCGGCGCGGATCGCGCAGGTGCGGAGGGATCTGCCCGCGTTGAAGCACCGCCGCCGCGACCTGCTGTAAGTGAATCGTTGACGATCAGCCCCTCGAAAAGTAGTGTCGAACGCGTTCCTTCTCCGCTGGGGGGCGCATTGCACGTCCGATTGCTCTTCGCCGTCGCCGCCGCGAGCGTCTTCCTCACGCCGGCCGCGCCGGCACAGACGACGTCCCCGGACGCCGGGACCACGACGCAGCCGGCCCCGAAGAAGAAGACGGCGACGAAGAAAAAGACCACCAAGAAAGGCAAGAAGGCGCGGCCGCCTCCGCCGCCCAAGCAGGAGATCGACGAAGAGACACGCAAGGCGCTCGAGTCGATGTCGCCCACGACGGGACCCGCCGATGCGGGGACGACGGCGCAACCGGCCCCGGCGCCAGGGGCTGAAACGCCGCCCGCGGCGACAGCCACGCAGGAACCGGCCGGTCCGGTCGACAACGATCCACCTACCCTTACCCACACTGCCGTCACGACCGCCAAGAAGGGCAAGCCGCTGACGATCACGGCGCGCGCCACCGATGCGTCGGGCGTGTTCGGTCCGGTCATCTACCTGCGCAAGAAGGGCATGCCGTCCGCCGACTACATCCCGATGCGGATGACGCCGAGCAAGACCGGCACGCCGGGCGAGTACACCATCGAGATCCCGGCGGCGTTGATCAGCGTCGACGCGCTCGAGTACTACATCGAGGCCTGGGACAACGTCGGCAACGGCCCTGCCCGATACGGCGGCCCCGACCACCCGCTGCCGATCAAGGTCGAGGAAGAGAAGAAGATCATCGTCAGGCCCACCGAGCCGGTGCCGCCGACGGTGACGGTGAAGCCGAAGGGCGCGCCGCCGGCCATCACACACACCGCGGTGACGCAGGCGACGAAGGGTCAGCCCATCGAATTGAACGCGCGGCTGGTCGGCGACACCGGCGTGCAGGGCGCGACCGTGATGTTCCGGCACGTCGGCGAGAAGGGCTACAAAGCGCTCCCGATGGGCAACATCGGCGGCGACGACTACACCGCGACCGTCCCGGGCGGAATGGCGACGTCTGACATCGAGTACTACGTCGAAGCCTTCGACAAGTACGGCAACGGCCCCGGCCGCTCGGGCGCGCCGAACGTGCCGTACACGATCAAGGTGCTCGCGCCGCAACTCGGCGAAGCGGTCACCAGCGCGGGCAAGGGTCCGGCCGGGCCGCGCATCGTCAAGGCCCCGTTCAAGCCGAATCCGGGCCGCGCCGCCGGCTGGCTGCTGATGGGC